>JASHXJ010000139.1 GCA_030043595.1 Trebonia sp. | reverse complement strand
CCCGGGCGCTGACCTGGGAACCTGGTGAACGGCCCGAGTGGCGCCAGTACGCGCGCTGGCACCTCGACGCCAGCGCCAGCTCCGGCTTCGAGCGGCACGAGCACGAGTACCCGCATACGGTCGAGAACTCCGCCGACCTGGCCCGGTTCGCCGCTCACCACCAGCCGTTCTACGAGCGGCTCTATGCACAGCGGCTGGACGTTACGCCGTGGGAGCAAGCGGAGAGTTCCTAGCTCAGTGGCTGGGGCACCTCCGTGTACTGGCGCGCTTTTCTTTTGGGCGTGCCGTTGTATGATCGTCATACGTCCCGGCCTCGAAGGAGCTGCTTGGTGAGCACGGCGCACGGAATTCAGCAGGAGGGCGCGACCGCGGTCGCGCAGATGCTGCACGGCTACGGCGTTACGCACCTGTTCATGGTGCCCGCCATCATGCGCCGGACCTTCGCCGAGCTGGAGCGCCTGCACGCCGAGATCGCCCCGATCGCCACGCACGGGGAGAAGGCAGCCGTCTACATGGCCGACGGTTACGCGCGGGCCGGCGGCCGGCCCGGCATCTGCGCCGCGCAGGCCGTCGGCGCCCTTAACCTGGCGGCCGGCCTGCGCGAGCCGTTCCTCGCCCGGTCACCGGTGGTCGCGCTCACCGGGGGCCGGCTCCCCCAGACGAAGTTCCGCCAGGTCTACCAGGAGGCAGACGACCTGCCCGCGTTCGACCAGGTCACGAAGTTCAACGGCGCCGTGGACGACGTCACCCGGCTGCCGGACATGCTGCGGTACGCATTCCGGGCGGCGACGACCGGCTCGCCGGGACCGGTTCACCTGCAGATTCAGGGGAACGAGGGGCAGCTCGACAGGGAAGTGGGAGTGCTCGATGCCGTCGTCGAGCCCGAGTTCGCGGCGGTACCGCCGTTCCGGCCGCGACCTGACGACGAGGCCGTGCGCACGGCCCTCGGCATGCTCGAGGCCGCGGCCAGGCCGGTGCTGGTGGCCGGCGGCGGGGTCCGCTGGTCCGGTGCGGCGAGCGAGCTCGTCGCGCTGGCCGAGGCTCTGGCGATCCCGGTGGCGACATCGGCGAACGGCCGCGCCGCCATGATCGGCACCGGCCGGCTGAGCGCGGGCGTGGTCGGGACCTATTCGCGCGAGTGCGCGAACCAGATCGTCAACCGGGCCGACCTCGTCTGCTTCATCGGCACGCAGACCGGCGGCATGACGACCCATTTCTGGGCTGTGCCGCCGATCGGTACGCCCGCCATCCAGATCGATATCGAGCCGACCGCTCTCGGCCGGAACTACCCGCTGCAGGCCAGGGTGCTCGGTGACGCGCGCACGGTGCTCGGCCGGATGCGGGAACTGGCCGACCCGGCCACCGCCTCGCGCCGGGCCGCGTGGCTGGCCGAGGTGGATGACCTCAAGGCGTCCTGGCGGGCGCGGCACAACGGCGTCATGACCAGCGATGACCTGCCGATCCGGCCCGAGCGCCTGTGCGCCGACCTGACCTCGATCATGCCGGAGGACGCGATCATCGCGGTGGACACCGGGCACGCCGGCATGTGGATGTCCCAGTACTTCGACCTGACCCGGCCAGGGCAGGACTACCTGCGCAGCTGCGGGCACCTCGGCTGGGCCTTCTCCGCCGGAATCGGCGCCAAGTGCGCCGTCCCGGACAGGCCCGTGATCGTCTTCACCGGAGACGCGGGCCTGTATTACCACCTGGCCGAGATCGAGACGGCGGTCCGCTG
The DNA here is from genome assembly GCA_030043595.1 of Trebonia sp. GTDB lineage: Bacteria > Actinomycetota > Actinomycetes > Streptosporangiales > Streptosporangiaceae > Trebonia. The sequence continues at coordinate 6,585 of JASHXJ010000139.1, read as the reverse complement.
CCACATCAGCACCGTCACCATCGTCAACGACAACTGCGGGGGCAACCAGAGCAAGCGCGGCTTCGATCGCGCCTACGGCGGCGAGGCAACGCCCACGTCACGGCGGATGTGGACCTACGCCGACGTTGACCTGGCCCGGCTGGCGACGGACATGGGCGCGCTCGGGATCCGCGTCGACAAGCCCGGCCAGCTGCGGCCGGGCCTGGAGCAGGCGCTGGCGGCCGACCGGCCCGCCGTCATCGACGTCCGCACCGACATCAACGTGACGGCACCGCTCGCGGTGTCCTGACCGGCCGGTCCCGAGGCTGCCTACAGGGCCGGGCCGAGGCTCTTCGGCGCCGCCACCGCGATATCGGTCCGCACGTCCAGCACCGCTGGCAGCCCCGATGCGCGCGCCTTGTCCAGGGCGGCCGCGAAACCGGCAGGATCGTCCACGCGCGCGCCGTGGCAGCCGAAGCCCCGCGCGATCTCGGCGAGGTCAGTGTCGTGGAACTGCCAGTTCTTGCGCTGGTCGGCCGAGCCCGCATCCCACAGGGAGGCCTCCTGATTCATCGACGTGTTGTTGTTGACCACCACGATCACCCTCAGCCCGTACCGCCTGGCGGTCTCCAGTTCGCTGATGTGGTAGAAGAACCCGGCGTCCCCGGTCACGCAGATGACCTCGCGATCGGGACAGGCGCACTTCACGCCGAGGGAGGCGGGCAGGCCCCAGCCCAGCGAGCCCGCCGCGCGAACGATCGCCTGCCGGTCCGACAGCCGGATGTGGCGCGCTGTCCAGGCGGCGACGTGGCCCGTGTCACCGACCATGACCGCGTCGGCCGCCATCTCGTCGCTGACCATGCTGAACAGGCGCTCGGGCCGGATCGGCACGGCGTCCGAGGTCTCACTGTCCCGGATGGCGGCCCGCCAGCCGGCTCTGATGTCCGCGATCTCCGCGGCCCACTCCGCCGGGGCCTGGCGGCTGGCCGCGGCGGTCAGCTGGGCGATGACCGCGCGCACGTCACCGGCCAGCGGCACCGCGCACTCAAAATTCCGGCCGATCTCGGCACCATCGATGTCCACCTGGATGATCTGCGCGTCCGCCGGGATGAGGCTCCAGTTCCTGGTCGTCATGCTCCCCAGCGAGGAGCCTGCGACCAGCACGACGTCAGCGCGCAGCAGGATCGCATTGGCGAAATCCGCCCCGTACTCACCGACGACGCCGCCGTACAGCGGGTGGTCAAAGCCAATCGTCGCCAGGCCGTTCAGCGTCATGACGACGGGGATGCGCAGCTGCTCGGCAAGGGCCGCCAGCTCGCGCGCCGCTCCCGAGCGGGCCACGCCGTTCCCGGCCAGGATGACCGGCCGCCGGGCGCCGGCCAGCAGCTCCACGGCGGCGGCGACCGACGACCGCGCGGCCAGTGGGCGGTCGCTCGGCGACATGCCGTAGCGCGGCTCGGCGCGGGTGACGCCCTCGGCCGGTGAGTCGCCGGCGTTGCCGGTCCGGCCGGCCAGGCCGAGATGCACCGGCCGCGGCACACCGGAGCTGGCCGAGCGGAACGCCTGCCGCAGCAGGTCTGGGAAGCGGCTCGGGCCGGGCACGTGCGCGTTCCACTTCGTCACGGCCTCGAAGGCGCCGTGGTCATCGACGTCCTGGTAGAGGTTGCGGTAGGAGGTCCGCGCGTCGGGCTCGCCGGAAAGGGCGACGATCGGCGCCCTGGCCATGTAGGCGTCGCGCAGACCTGCCGCCAGATTCGTCGACCCGATCGCCTGCGCGCCGCATACCCCCACCCTGCGGCTGATCCGGGCATACCCATCGGCCATGTAGGCGGCCGCCTTCTCGCCGTGCGTCATGACCGGCAGGATGCCGCGCTCGCTCATCCGCTTGACCGTCTCCGGCACGATGACGGGGACGAAGAAGAAATGACTCACACCGTACGCAGAGAGCATCTCGGCGATCTGCTCGCTTGCCTGCACAGTACCGCCCGCCTTCGTCAGGAGCACCTGTCTGATCAGCAGCCGGCGGGGACGCGCGCCTGCACCACAGGGTTAGTGTAGGCGGGCTCAGCCGGGGGCGGACTCCGCTCGCCGCGCCACAAGGTCGGCGACGAGGCCGGGATGCGAGAGGAATGGCGAGTGGCTGGACGGCCACTCGATGACCTGCGCGCCCGCCGCGGCCGCCATCTCGCGCTGGGTATCGGGATGGATCATGCGGTCCTGCGCGCACACCACGTAGGTGGTCGGGATAGTCCGCCACGGTGCGACCGCGTCCGTCTCGATGACGGCATAGCCAGTCTTCTGGAATGGCCGCAGCCGGGAAGCCGCCTGCCGGGCGAGCGACGGCTCGACGTCGTGGTAGAACGCCGCCAGGCTGACCTCAGGATCAGCGATCGTTGTCGTGTCCGTCTCGATGACGACCTTGGGGCGCAGCGTCTCACGGCCCTTGACCGGCGCCGGGGACGGCGGGGACGGGGTCGGGTGACCGGCCTCGGTCAGGATTGCGGCTATGTAAATGAGGTGCCGGACGTTGGCTGCGCCGATCGTGCCGAGCGTGGCAACGCTGCCACCCCAGGAATGGGAGATGACAATCGCGTCCCCCGCGACCGCGGCCAGCGCAGCGCTCAGCACCGCCGCGTCGCGGTCGAGCGTCGTCATCGGGAGGTCCAGCGCGACCGATGGGACGCCCCGCGCGTCAAGGAGCTCGCGCACCAGGTGCCAGCTCCAGCCGTCGTGCCATCCACCGTGAACAAACACCGCAGTCGCTGGGTCACTCACTTCGGGTCTCGTCTCGTTTCGCTCGCGGATACGCGTCTGGATCAGATGTCGTAGACCGATCTGGCGGTCTTCTCGAACACCCACGACCGCTCGTCGGCGCTGAAGCCGGCCGCGATCCGCTTGTAGGTGTTCCACAAGACGACGAAGTCGGTCAGGTGCCTGTCCTCCGGATAGTTGGTCTCGAACATGCTCCGCTCCGGCCCGAAGGTCTCGATAGCGAAGACGATCTCGGGCTTCCAGTATCGGGCAAGGAACTCAGACGACCGCGGCCCGTCAAGCACGGACTGCTCGACGAACGACTTGTAGCCGATGCCGCCGACCTTGAGGTAGACGTTAGGCGCCTGCGCCAGGTCTGCCATGTTGCGCCGCCACTGTGCCAGCATCGCCGGCCGGTCGGCCGCGTATGGCCCGTTGCACGCCGGTCCGCCGAGATGGTTGAGGACTATGCGCAGGGCCGGCTGGGAACGCGCGAGCTCTTTCATGTCGCTGAGCTGGTTGAAGTACAGCCAGGTCTCGAATACCAGGCCGCGCTTGGCTACTTCCGCCGTGCCAGCCTGGAAGACAGGGTCCAGCAGGGCGAACTCCGGCGCGCCGCGCAGCGCGTTGTTGGTGTCGGGGTGGCGGTCCCATGCGACGTTGTGCCGGATGCCCTTGAACGAGTGGCCGCCTGCCTCGAGGTGGGCGTCCAGCACCTCGCCCGCCCTGGACCCGAGGTACATGTCCGTGTGCCCGACAATGCCGGCGCAGATTCCGTCGGTCCCCTGCTGGGAGACCGCCCACTCGGTCTCGCCCACCGGCTTCAGGTGGTCGGGACCAGCGGCCCGGTAGCTCGCCGCGCAGTCGATGAAGACCGTCTTGATGACGCGGTGACCCTGGCTGATGTCACGCTCAAGGTCGGCCCGGTTGTACCGGTCGCCCGGCCACATGTGGTGATGCGCCTCGACGATCGCGATGTCCGGGCCGATCGCGGATTCTGCGTACGCGTGCTGCTGGGTCATGGCTCTCTTCCGGCTCGCGAGCTGGAGCTATCTGTATCCAAGCATCCCCTGGGTGGTGAGGCACCGCTGATCGCAGTGGCGACACGCCGACACGACATGTGGTGCTTGGGTTTCTGGAGCCGCCTATATATGGTGTTGCCCGCAGCTGGTTCCGCGGGCCTGCCAGGTTCGCGGGGGCAAGAGGGAACCCGGTGCGAGTCCGGGACTGCCCCGCAGCGGTGAGCGGGAACGACAGCCGTCCCAGGCCGAGCGCGAGAGCGAGCGGCCTGGATAGCACTGGGCCGGATCGGCCTGGGAAGCGGCGGCCAGTAGGGAGCGCCAGGTGGCGCTGTGCCCGCGAGTCCGAAGACCTGCCAGCGCGCCGCGCGCGAGGGGCGCGCGGCGGCTCAGGCCGCGCGGGACGGCTGACGGGCTCGGTGACCGGCCGTGTGACGGCGGGTCGCCTGCTGCTCGCGCTCGCGTGCCTGGCCCTGACGGAACGAGCTCGCGAGGAGAGAGCCATGACGGTCACCGATCCCGGACTTGCCGGGCACGCGCCGGCGCGCATGCGGGTCCGCAAGCGAAACGGCGACACAGAGCCGGTCGACGTGAACAAGATCGTCCGTGCGGTGGAGCGCTGCGCCGCCGGCCTGGACGAGGTCGACCCGCTGCGGGTCGCGACCAAGACGATCAGCGGGCTGTACGACGGCGCGACCACCGCCGAGCTCGATCGGCTCTCCATCCAGACCGCGGCGGAGATGACCGGTGAGGAACCTCAGTACTCGCGTCTCGCGGGCCGCCTGCTGGCTGGCTACATCGGCAAGGAGGTGCGCGGTCAGGGCATCGCGTCGTTCAGCCAGTCGGTCAGCCTTGGCTACGCGGAAGGACTGATCGGTGAGCAGGCGGCACGGTTCGTCAAGGATCATTCCCGCAAGCTCGATGACGCGGTCAGCCACGGCGCGGACTGGGAGTTCGAGTACTTCGGCATCAGGACCGTCTACGACAGGTACCTGCTGCGTCATCCGGCGAGCAGGCTGGTGATCGAGACCCCGCAGTACTTCCTGCTCCGGGTGGCCTGCGGGCTGTCGCGGACGGTGGCGGAGGCGATCGGGTTCTACCGGCTGATGTCGTCGCTTGCCTACCTGCCGAGCTCGCCGACGCTGTTCAACTCCGGGACGAGCCATCCGCAGATGTCGTCGTGCTTCCTCGTTGACTCCCCGCGCGATGACCTCGGCTCGATCTATGACCGGTACGCGCAGGTCGCCCGGCTGAGCAAGTTCTCCGGCGGGATCGGCATCGGATGGTCGCGGGTGAGGTCGCGCGGCGCGCTGATCCGCGGCACGAACGGCGCGTCCAACGGGATCGTGCCGTTCCTGAAGACGCTGGACGCCTCGGTCGCGGCGGTGAACCAGGGTGGCCGCCGCAAGGGCGCCGCCTGCGTGTACCTGGAGCCGTGGCACCCCGACATCGAGGAGTTCCTCGAACTGCGGGACAACACCGGAGAGGACGCCCGGCGGACGCACAGCCTGAACCTGGCCAACTGGGTGCCCGACGAGTTCATGCGCCGGGTCGAGGCCGGCCAGGCCTGGTCGCTGGTTGACCCGGACCAGGTGCCGGAGCTGACGGACCTGTGGGGACAGGCATTCGACGCCGCCTACCGCACGGCCGAGGCCGCGGGCCGCTATGTCCGGCAGATCCCGGCGCGGGACCTGTACGGCAAGATGATGCGCGCGCTGGCGCAGACCGGCAACGGCTGGATGACCTTCAAGGACTCCTGCAACGCCAAGTGCAACCAGACGGCGGCACCCGGCAGCGTGGTGCACCTGTCGAACCTGTGCACTGAGATCACCGAGGTGACAAGTGACACCGAGACCGCCGTGTGCAACCTCGGCTCGGTTAACCTGGCGCGGCACCTGACGACCGGGCCGGACGGCAGGCCGGCCGTCGACTGGGCCAGGCTCCGTGACACGGTGCGGACCGCGGTGCCGTTCCTGGACCGGGTCATCGACCTGACCTTCTACCCCAGTGACCAGGCCGCCGCGTCCAACCCGCGGTGGCGGCCGGTCGGCCTTGGCGTGATGGGCCTGCAGGACGTGTTCTTCGCGCTGCGGCTGCCGTTCGACTCACCCGAGGCGCGAGAGCTGTCCGCGCGGATCGCCGAGGAGGTCTACCTGACCGCGCTTGAGGTATCCGCAGAGCTGGCCGTCAGGCACGGCCCGCACCCGGAGTTCGCACGGACCCGGGCCGCCGCCGGGCAGCTCCAGCCGGACCTGTGGGACGCCGAAGTCACCCAGCACGAGCGGTGGGCGGCACTTCGGCAGCGCATCGCCGGGACGGGGCTGCGTAATTCGCTGCTGATCGCGATCGCGCCGACCGCCACGATCGCGTCGATCGCCGGCTGCTACGAGTGCATCGAGCCGCAGGTGTCGAACCTGTTCAAGCGGGAGACCATGTCCGGGGAGTTCCTCCAGGTCAACACCGCCCTTGTGACCGAGCTGAAGGCGCGCGGCCTGTGGACGCCGCAGGTACGCGAGGCGATCAAGCGGGCGGACGGGTCGGTGCAGGAGGTCACCGCGCTGCCGGAGGAGGTCAGGCACCTGTTCCGGACCGCGTGGGAGCTGCCGCAGCGGGCGCTGATCGACCTGGCCGCGGCGCGAGCGCCGTTCATCGACCAGTCGCAGTCGCTCAACCTGTTCATGGCCGCGCCAACCATCGGCCGGCTGTCGTCGATGTACATGCACGCATGGAAGAGCGGCCTGAAGACCACTTACTACCTGCGCTCCCGGCCCGCCACCCGCATCCAGCAGGCCACCGTCACCGCCGTCGCGCCCGCGGCGGCACCGGAGGCTGCCGT
>JASHXJ010000138.1 GCA_030043595.1 Trebonia sp. | reverse complement strand
ACCTCGCGCCACTGTCCCTGGTACTCCGACTCCCGGTCGCGGTAGCTCTCCCTGAGCTCTTCGGCGGACGCGTGCACGCTCTCGGAAAGCAGCCGGGCCGCGTCCCTCATGGCGGGAGTCGCATCCTCCCCCTCCGGCACGCTGAACGCGACCACCCGCACCCGCCATGGCCGCTGCCTGCCGTCAGCGGCGCTCGCCAGGTCCTCTTCGACGAACCCGTACTGGGCCAGCGTGCGCAGGTGATAGCTGCAGGCCGAGGGGGAGAGCCCGGCGACTTCGGCGCACTCGGTGGCGGTCGCCGGGCCCTCGAGGCCGAGGAACTGCCAGATCGCGATCCGTGCCGGGTGGGCCAGCGCCCGCATCATCCGCGGATCGGTGAGGCGCAGCGGGTTACCGGGCGTGCCCGGCGCCCCGGCCGCGGCAGGGGGCTGGTCGGGGGGAGACGGCACGGTTCGTTCCGAATGATCATGATTTTCCGGCACATCTGAAAGAATACTTTCGAAAGAAATGCTTCACAATATTGCCGGGGAATGATTTTCGCCGCGCCGGAGATGACTGTGAGCATGACGACGGATGAGCTGCGCTCCCGGCTGGGACGCATCGGGATCTGGATGCCGCCGCCCGCATGGATCGGGGCGGACCCCGCGGCGACCGCGGCGGCGATCGAGAACGCGGGGTTCACATCGGTGTGGATCGGCGGCGGGAACGCGACGCCGGACGCGTTCGAGCTGCTGCGGCCGCTGCTGGCCGGCAGTTCGCGGCTGATCGTCGCCACCGGGATCGCGAACATCTGGGCGTGGCAGCCCGCGCGGATGCGGTCTGACGCGGCCGCCCTGGCGGCGGAGTTCCCTGGCCGGTTCATCCTCGGGCTCGGCGTCAGCCACGAGCACCTGGTCAAGTCGCTCGGCCACGAGTACGAGCGCCCGCTGGCGAAGATGGAGAAGTTCCTCGACGAGCTCGACCACCCGGCCGGGTACGGGGCGGACAGCGAGCTGCCGCCCATGGTGCTCGCGGCACTCGGGCCGCGCATGCTCACGCTGTCCGCCGAGCGCACCGAGGGCGCGCATCCCTACTTCACGCCGCCCGAGCACACCGCGTACGCGCGGAAGGTGCTCGGCTCCTCGCCGCTGCTGGTCCCCGAGCAGGCCCTGTCGCTCGCCGCCGCGCAGGCCGGGGGACGGGCCGCCGGGCGCGCCTACGCGGAGCGCTACCTGCGGATGCCGAACTACACCCGCAACCTGCGGCGGTTCGGCTTCGGCCCCGATGACCTGGAAGGCGGGGGCAGCGACCGGCTGATCGAGGCGATCATCCCGTCCGGCGCCGCCGCCGTCGCCGACCGCGTTCGCGCGCACCTGGACGCCGGCGCCGACCACGTGGTCGTCCAGCCACTCGACGACGCGGGCGCCTTCGCCGCCGGGCAGCTCGCTGACCTCGCGTCGGCCCTCGCCGGGCTCATGACGCGGAGCTTGTGACGCGCAGCTTGTGACGCGCAGCTTATGACGTGGCACCCGGCCGGACGCCGGTGACGTCGTACAGGTGGTGCACGGGGTCGTGCACGAAATACCGGCCGAACGTCTCGACGGTGAACGCGGCGCCGTCGCTGCGACGGCCCGTCCGCTGCCACTGCCCGCCGCTGACCGAGGCGAACCGGCCGGCCACCGCCGCGGCGAGCCCGGCCGCGACCACGGCGGGGTCCTGCTCCCCGTACCTGTCCTCGACCGCGGTCTGGTCCTGGTCCCAGTTCGCGAACAGCGGGTCGTCCTCGGCCAGCATCAGCCCGAGCCGGTAGTCATACAGCCGGAACACGTCCCTGACGTGGCAGGCGTACTCCAGCGGCGACCACTTGCCCGGACGCGGCCGCCGCGCGACCTCCGGCGCGGCGAGCGCCTGCTGCCACGGAGCCACGCTCGCCAGGACGATCCGCGAGATCTCCTCCCGCCCGAACGAGGACGTATCGAATCCGCATTCCGGACAGGGGCGCTGCAGCACCCATGTCCAGTCCTTCGTGTCCGGGGTTATCGTCACGATCAGAACGCTACCCGCAGCGTCCGCCGCGGGCGCGCCAGCTAGTCCTTCTGACGGTCGATGAAGGCGCTCACGATCTCGAAGAAGTCAGCTTCCCGCTCGATGTCGGCAAAGTGGCCGGCGCCCTGGAGGATGGTCAGCTCGGCACCGGGCACGGCGCGCGCGATCTCCTGCGACAGCGGCAGCGGCGTGCAGAAGTCCTGGTCCCCGCACAGGACCAGCGTGGGCTGCCTGATCGCGCCGAGCTGGGACAGCGTGTCGTGGGCCGCGATCATGTCGATGCGCTTCAGCGCGATCTCGCGGTCGCCTGGCGCCGCCGGGTGCGCCAGCACCCGGTCAATCCACGCCTGCACAGTCCCCGGGTTCTCGCGCGTGTACGCCGGCGAGAAGAGAAAGAGCGCGTAGCAGGAGTACAAGGTCTCCCTGTCCGACTCGGCAGCCAGTTTCCGCCGCAGCTCGAACTCGCGTCGCACGAAGGCGTCGAAACGGGCGAAGGAGGACGCCATCGTGAGCGAGCGGACCGTCCCCGGGTGATTCAGCGCCATGTGCTGCCCGATGGCGCCGCCGGTCGACGCGCCGACGACGTGCACAGGTCCCAGGGCGAGGTGCTCCACGAGCGCGGCCGCGTCGGCGGCGAGCTGCTGCGTCGTGTACCCGTCCGCCGCGTGCGTGGTCCGCCCCGTTCCGCGCTGGTCGGGCACGATGACGTGATACCTCTCGGCGAACAGCTTGACCTGCGCTCCCCAGCTTGTCCCGATGCCGCCGAGGCCAGCCACCAGGAGGACGGGCGGATTGGCGGGATCTCCGTGCAGCTCGTAGTACTGCGAGATTCCCTGCGCGTTCAGGACGGCCATGATTGATCCCCATTTCGCTTGTTTCCGGAACCCGGCGGCGTGCCTTGTCTCGCCGCGCCGGGTCAGAGCGGCCCGTCACCGCGCTCCTTAACGGAACGGAGCAGCTCTGTTCCGTATCCTAACCCGGCTCGATTCCGGAACGCAACAGTTCTGTTCCGATATAGTCGAGGCCTGCCCGCCGCTGGTGCCGCCGCACCACGGGCGCCTACGGTGGTGTCATGCGACGTGACATCTTCACCGAAGAACACGAGGCGTTCCGCGACATGGTCCGCCAGTTCATCGCGCGCGAGGTCACCCCTTACCACGCGCAGTGGGAACACGACAAGATCGTGTCCCGCGACGTCTGGCGGGCCGCCGGGCGCGCCGGGCTCCTGGGCATCCACATCGACGAGAAGTACGGCGGCGGCGGGAACCCGGACTACCGGTACTACGCGGTCATGGGCGAGGAATTCGCCCGTGCCGGGGCCACCGGGCCCATGTTCAGCCTGCACAACGACATGATCGGCCCGTACCTTGACCGGCTGTGCACGCAAGAGCAGCGCGAGCGCTGGCTGCCCGGCTACTGCTCCGGAGAGCTGATCGCCGCGATCGCGATGACCGAGCCGGGCACGGGGAGCGACCTGCAGGGCATCCGCACGACGGCCGTCAGGGACCCCGCGGGCGACTACATCCTCAACGGGCAGAAGACCTTCATCTCCAACGGCCAGCTCGCCGACATCGTGATCGTGGTGGCACGCACGGACCCGGCCCAGGGCCACAAGGGGATCAGCCTGCTGGTCGCCGAACGCGGCATGCCAGGCTTCACCCGCGGACGGAACCTGGACAAGATCGGCATGCACGCCCAGGACACCTCGGAGCTGTTCTTCACCGACGTCCGCGTGCCCGCGGCCAACCTCCTCGGCACCGAGGGCGGCGGCTTCGTCGCCCTCATGCAGAACCTGCCCAGGGAGCGGCTCACGATCGGCGTGTTCGCGCTCGCCGTCGCGGAGCAGGCGTTCGAGGACACGCTGGCCTATGCCAAGCAGCGGCAGGCCTTCGGTCAGCCGATCGGCAGCTTCCAGCACAGCAGGTTCACGCTCGCCGAGATCGCGACCGAACTCGCCGTCGCCCGCGCCTTCACTGACAAGGCGATCATGGCGCACGTCGACGACGAACTGTCCACCCAGGAAGCGTCCATGGTCAAGTGGTGGAACACCGAGCTGTGCAATCGCGTGACGGACCGGTGCGTCCAGCTGCACGGCGGGTACGGCTACATGCGCGAGTACCCGGTGGCGCGGGCCTGGGCGGACAGCAGGGTTCAGGCGATCTTCGGCGGAACCACGGAGATCCAGAAGGAGATCATCGGCCGCGGCCTGGGCTTGTAGCTCTGACCAGGACCTGTCCGACGCAGATGCTCCGCACGATGCACCGGAAGCCGATAGGGGACATGCCGGTCTCGACCTGCTGTGCGTGCCGTGGCGGCGGCCGGCCGGATAATGAGGTCATGAACGGCACGAACGCGAACTCCCCCGCCCTGGAACTTGAGAACGTGCTGGTCGAGGCTGACGGTGACTTCGCTGTCATCATCATGAACCGGCCGCAGCGACGCAACGCACTGTCGGCCGCCCACCTGCGTGACCTTATCGCCGCGTTCAGCGCCATCGGCGACAGCGACGCGGCGGGCATCATCCTGGCCGGCGCTGGCCCGGTCTTCAGCGCGGGGCATGACTTCGCCGACATCGCCACGGCCGACGAGAACGCGGTGCGCGGGCTGCTCGACACGTGCACAGAGCTGATGGACCTGATCCAGTCGGTTCCGCAGCCGGTGATCGCACGGGTGCACGGGCTGGCGACAGCGGCGGGCTGCCAGCTCGTGGCGACCTGCGACCTCGCGGTCGCCGCCCAGTCGGCCGGGTTCGCGGCGCCCGGTGGCAAGGGCGGCTGGTTCTGCCACACCCCGATGGTGGCCATCGCGCGCAACATCGGCCGCAAGCGCGCCGCCGAGCTCGCCTACACGGGCGACGTCATCACCGCCGCCCAGGCTCTGGACTGGGGCCTGGTCAACCGCGCCGTCCCCGACCAGGACCTTGACGCAGCGGTTCGCGACCTGCTCACCAGGGCCACCCGCGGCAGTCGCGCCTCCAAGGCGGTCGGGAAGAGGACCCTGTATGAGCAGCTCTCCCTGCCGCAGGCCGACGCCTACCGGCTGGCAGCCCGGGTGATGGCTGAGACCTCGCAGACCCCGGCCGCCCGCGAGGGCATGGCTGCCTTCCTCGCCAAGCGCCAGCCGATCTGGAACAACTGAGCGCCGACAACGGCGCGATGATCGCGGCCGCTGGCCACCTGCTCCGCCATGCACAGCTCTCGTGGCGCGACCACGAAAGAACACGTAGCCGAGGTCCTGCCTGGGGGCTATCCGGGGCGGTTGATGGTGACGAGGGGCATGAACAGGTCGTCCACGATCTGGAGGACCCGCTCGGGCAGGATCGGCTCGTAGGTCATCAGCATGTCGTGGCGCATCAGGTCGAACGGCATGGTCAAGACGATCGGGGGAATGCGGTCGAGGTCGATCTCGCCGCGCTCATGCGCCCGGGCGTACACCTGGCTCGACCACAGCGGCCGGTCGCCCATGATCTTCTCGCGCACCTGGGCGGGGGTAAGGCCGGTGCTGGCCAGCAGGCCGGAGAACGCGGCGCTGACGATGGCGGCGAAGCTGACCCGCATGCTGCTGGCATTGGTGAGCAGCGCGATCATGTCGCCGCGCAGGCTCCCGGTGTCGGGGATGTCGACGGGGCGGGTCACGCCGTAGTGGCGGATGGCGGCGAGCACCAGGTCGTCCTTGCTGTGCCAGCGCCGGTACAGCACGGCAACGCCCGTCTTCGCGCGGGCCGCGACCGATTCCATCGTCAGCCTGGCGAAGCCGGCCTCGACGAGTTCCTGCCACGCGGCCTCCAGCAGCGCGGCCTCCAGTTCCTCCCCGCGCCGCCGTTGCCGGGTCCGTTGTGCCTGCACGGTCATGGCACGTAGCATAGCGGCCCCCGAGAGGTTAAGAGAGGCTTGCATTCCTTAACGGCCGGCCCTACTCTTCATAAGAGAAGGATTCATCTCTTATGCGGGAGGGGCGGCATGGCACCGACACCAGCGAAGCCCGCGGCCGAGAAGCTGGACCCCGCGGTGGTCAGGACCGCCCTGATCCTCATCACCGGCGGGATGGCCGTCATCTTCGACACCACGATCGTCAGCGTCGCCCTGCACACGCTCTCGGTGAAGCTGGACACCCCGGTCACGACGATCCAGTGGGTGACGACCGGCTACCTGCTGGCGCTCGGCATCGCGGTGCCGCTCAGCACCTGGGGCCTGCAGCGCTTCGGCGGGAAGCGGCTGTGGATCTTCTCCCTCGCCGTCTTCCTCGCCGGCTCGGTCGGGTCCAGCCTCGCCTGGGACGTCGGCTCGCTCATCGGCTGGCGGGTCGTCCAGGGCATCGGCGGCGGCCTCATGCTCCCCCTGATGACCACGCTGATCTTCCAGGCCGCGGGCGGCAGGTCCCTCGGCCGGCTCGTCACCTACGTCGCACTGCCCGCGCTGCTCGGCCCGATCCTCGGCCCGCTGATCGGCGGAGCCATCCTGACGCACCTGAGCTGGCGGTTCATGTTCTGGGTGAACGTGCCGTTCTGCGTCGCCGGCATCCTGCTGGCCGCGCGGCACCTGAACGCCGGCGCGCCCGCCCGCACAGGCCCAGCGGCCGCCAGGCCCGGGCTCGACGTGCCCGGGCTCTTTCTCATCGCGCCGGGTACCTCGGTCGTCCTGCTGGGCCTGGCCAACGCGGGCACCTCCGCCGGGTTCGCCCACCCCGACGTCATCATCCCAATCATCGCCGGCGTCGCGCTGCTGGCGGCCTTCACCGGCTACGCGCTGCGCAAGAGCAGCCCTCTGGTCGAGGTCCGGCTGCTCGCCAGGCGGCCGGTCGCCTCCTCCAGCGCGGTGCTGTTCTTCTCCGGTTTCTCCCTGTACGGCGCGATGCTCCTGATGCCGCTGTACTACCAGGACGTCCGCGGGGCCACCGCGCTCGCCGCCGGGGTCATGCTGGTTCCGCAGGGGGTTGGCGCCATCTTGTCCCGCACCGTTGCCGGGAGCAACATCGAC
>JASHXJ010000137.1 GCA_030043595.1 Trebonia sp. | reverse complement strand
CGGATAGCCCTGGGACGGGTACTCGCTGCCCGCCCGGGCCAGGAGGATCTGGTGGATCGTCGGGACGGCCGTGTACCAGGTCGCCCGCGCGGCGGCCATCTGCGGCCAGAACCTTCCGGCGTGGAACCGGCCGCCGCCGGGCATGAAGCCGGCGCCGCCGCTGGCGAGCGTGGCCAGCAACCCCGCGATCAGGCCGTGGCCGTGGAACAGGGGCATCACCAGGAGCGTGGCGTCATCGGGCGTCAGCCGGTAGATGCCGCGGATCCCGTCGACCGAGGCAAGCAGGTTCGCGTCGGTCAGCGGCACGACCTTAGGCACAGCCGTGGTGCCGGAGGTGAGCATCAAGATCGCGGCATCGCCGGGGTGCGGAGGTTCGGGACCGCGCGCCTGCCCGGCTCCCCGGCCGTGACCGGATGCCGGCGCGCTGCTGAGCGCGGCGCGGCAGCGGCCATCGCGTCCAGGCGTCACGGCGAGCGTCAGGACCGGCGGCCCAGCCCCCGTCCGCATGCCGCCGAAGTCGCCATCCAGGTGCTCGGGGACAATCACCGCCCGCGCCTGGACCTCGCCGAGCCTGGAGCTGAGCTGCTGCGCCGCCAGCGCCGGATTCAGCGGGGCGGCGCAGCCGCCGGCCGCCAGCACCGCGAACAGCGCGGCCGCGTACTCGATGCAGCTGTCGGACACGATGGCGACCCGGTCGCCGCCGGCTATGCCATGCCTGCTCAGCTGGGCGGCCAGATCGCCGGCGAGGTCGCCGAGATGCCGGTAGCTGAGCGCCCGGCTGGCGCCGCGGTCGCCGGTATCGCTGAGGGCGATCTGTCCGGGCCACCTGGTCGCGGACTCCTCTAGGAGTTCGGTGAGCGTGGCGGCCACGGGCGACTCCTCCCCGACTTCGGCACTGTCGTCAGCCGCCGCTGCGGGCGGCGGGCACGGCGAATTCAGCGCGCAGCGCGGCGCCTTGCTCATCAAGCGCCGGCGAGCCGATCATCGTGCCGAGCGAGTTCCAGGTGCCCCACTTCATCGGCGAGCCAGGGACCCGATAACCGTCGATGTCCTTGACCATGCCGCGCACCCTGATCTGCTCGAGCCTGCGGGTGTCGTCGACGTTGAGAATGAGGCTGCAGGGAATGCCGGCTTGCTCGAGCCGGTCATGCCAGACGGCGGCGGGCGCAGCAGCGAGCACCGCTTCCATCACGGCCTTGAGGGCGGCCTGGTTGCTGGTGCGGTTGACGTTGCTGTCGAACCGCGGATCGCTGGCCAGATCCGGCTTGCCCAGCGTCTGGGCAAGGATCGAGAACAGGTGGTCGTTGCCACAGCAGATCGCGATCAGCCGGTCCTGGCACTGGTATGTGTCGAACGGCGCCATCGACGGGTGCCGGTTGCCGAGCCGGTGCGGCCGGATGTGCTCGCCGAGGGCGTCCATCAGCCCCTGCTCCATGAGGGAGAAGGTGCTGTCCAGCATGGAGATGTCGACCGTGCTGCCGCGGCCGGTTTTTTCGCGCGCCACGAGGGCGGTCACGATCCCGCAGTAGCCGAAGATCCCGGCCAGGATGTCGGAGATGGAGGTGCCTACCCGGGTGGGGCCGCCGTCTTCGGCCCCGGTACCGTCCATGATCCCCGACACGGCCTGGATCACGGTGTCGTAGGCGGCCTGCTGGTGCATCGGCCCGTACTGTCCGAAGCCGGAGATCGAGCACACGATCAGCCGCGGGAACTCCTCGACCAGCCTGGCGGGGTCCAGGTTGAGCTTCGCCATCACCCCCGGCCGGAAGTTCTCGACCACCACGTCGGCGCGCGCGATCATGCGCCTGGCGAGGGCATGATCGGCAGGGTCGGTGAGGTCCAGCGCGATGCTCTCCTCGCCGAGGTTGCCGAACCGGTAGTACTCCGAGCTGCCGTCGGCGGCGAACGGCCCCATCAGCCGGCTGTCGTCGCCGCTGCCGGGCCGCTCCACCTTGATCACCCGCGCGCCGGCGTCTGCGAGCATCCGGCCGCAGGTGGGGCCCGCGAGGACGCGGCTGAAGTCGATGGCGGTGCAGCCGCTGAGCGGATAGGGCTTGCTCGGGTCGAGGTGACCGTGCGGGGCGGTGGCCGCGGTGTCGCGGGCGGTGCTGGCCTTAGGGCTTGACATGGCTTCTCCTGTGCTATCTGGCGGGCACCAGCGTGCTTTCGGTGTTGAGCTTTTGCAGGTGGCCGCTCTCGGTGCCTGCCCTGGGGTCGATCAGGCAGTTGATGACGGCAGGCTGGCCCGAAGCCAGGGCCTCGCGCATGGCTGCGGCGACGGCCTTCGGGTCCCCCGCGTAGTAGCCGGTGCCGCCGAACGCCTCGATGAGCTGCTCGTACCGGCTGGACTGCAGCAAGACCGTCGGCGCCGGGTCCGCCGAGTACGGATTGGTTTCGTCGCCTTTGTACACGCCCCCGTTGTTGAAGACCGCGGTCACCACCGGCAGCCGGTAGCGGCAGATCGTCTCCAGCTCCATGCCGCTGAACCCGAAGGCGCTGTCCCCGACGACCGCGACGACAGGCTTCCCGGTCTCCACGGCAGCACCGATCGCGTAGCCCATGCCGACGCCCATCACGCCCCAGGTGCCCGAGTCGAGCCGGTGCCGCGGCTCGAACATCGACAGCACGTCCCGGCCGAAGTCGAGCGTGTTCGCTCCCTCGTTCACCACGAACGTGCCGGGATGGTCGGCGAGGACATCGCGGATCGCGCGCAGCGCCCCGAAGAAGTTCATCGGCGTAGCGTCCGCCTCGAGCCGCTGGGCCATCCTCGACGCGTTCTGCGCTTTCCTCGCTTCAAGCTGCGCCAGCCACTCCTTGCCCGCCGCGACCTGGCCTGGTCGCAGCGCCGCGACGAGCTGTCCCACCACGGACTTGATGTCGCCGACCAGCGGGGCGGCGATCGGCCTGTTGCTGTCCAGCTCCGCAGCGCAGACGTCCACCTGGATGAACCGGCAGTCCGCCGACCACTGCGGCGCTCGCCCGTGGCCCAGCAGCCAGTTCAGCCGTGCGCCGACGAGCAGGACCACGTCGGCGCCGCCCAGGGCCAGCGAGCGCGCGGCGATCGCCGCCTGCGGATGGTCGTCAGGCAGCAGCCCCTTGGCCATCGACATCGGCAGGAACGGGATTCCCGTTGTCTCGACGAGCCGGCGGATCTCGTCCTCCGCGCGCGCGTACGCCGCGCCCTTGCCGAGCAGGATCAGCGGCCGGCGGGCGCTGCTGAGCAGGCCGAGCGCCCGGTCGATGGCCTCGGGCGCGGCTAGCTGGCGTGGTGCCGGGTCGACCACCTCGACCAGCGATTTGCGCCCCGTCGCGGCATCGATCGTCGCGCTCAGCACGGCGGCCGGCAGGTCGAGGTAGACCCCTCCGGGCCGCCCGGACACCGCGGTACGGATGGCGCGCGCGACGGCGGTCCCGATGTCCTGCACCCGTTCGACCCGGTAGGCGGCCTTCGCGAGCTGCCTGGCCACCGCGTACTGGTCGAGTTCCTCGTAGTCACCCTGCTGGAGATCGACGATCGCCCGGTCGCTCGACCCGCTGATCTGGATCACCGGGAAGCAGTTCGTGGTGGCGTTCGCAAGCGACACCAGGCC
>JASHXJ010000136.1 GCA_030043595.1 Trebonia sp. | reverse complement strand
GCCGGGCTGGCGGCCGACTCCGCGGCACGCGGGGCACTGGCGGACGCGCCGCAGCCAGCGAGGGCGACGGCCGCACCAGCGGCCACGGCGAGCGCGAACGGAAAGCGGCGCATGCCTTTGTGCATACCTGTTAGACGCGCCCAGCGGAATCGGGTTCCGTCAGCCGGGTGACCAGTAACTCAGGCCGTCCGGGATTCCAGCGGTCCATGCCAGGAAGCCCGCGTAGTCGGTGATCTCCTCGCCCAGCACCGCCTGGTAGACCCTGATGCCCCGGACCGGCTCCGCTCGGTCGAGGGCGGTCTCCTTGATGGCCAGGATGCGGTCGCGGGTAACCGGGGTCAGCGCGGACAGGAGCGGCCCGGTGAGCTCGTTACCGCGCGGTCCCGGGTAATCGTCGGCGAGGTACCACATGTCGATCTTCCAGGTGGTGCCTTCTCGCTCGTACTGCAGCTGGAAGTACAGTCCCGGATCGGCGGTGTCGAGCGTGTTGGTGAAGCGGGCACGCCGCACGCCAGGAAGGACGGCCAGCGCGGCCAGCACCGTGAAGCCCTTGCCGATGTCCGGCGACGCGCTGTAGATCTCCAGGTCGATATCGGGCTCGACGACGAGGTCGAGTGCGACGGAGCCGACCAGGTGCACTTCGCCGTGCGCCGCCCAGCGGCTGACCAGCCCGAGGTCTTCGAGGACTGCCATGGCGGCCTGCCGTCGCCGGGCGGCGCGGCCCTGAAGATCTGATGCCACCTGCCAACAGTAGACCGGGCATCACTCCGTGAGGTCGATGTACCAGACGCCGTCGCCCTGAATGCAGGGGAGCAGCTCCGAGTTCGCGCCACCCGGCTTCATCGCCAGCGTCCACAGGTCGTCGAACGATTTCCCCGAGTCAAGGAGCGCCGCCGGATTGGTATTGTCCGGCACGCAGGATTTCGCCTGGCAAAGGTGAGTGAACATGAGGACGACAAGCGCCACATCGCTGTAGACCGCGGTGTAGCCGATCCTGAATGAGCTATAGCTAATGCTGACCTCGGTGGTATCGGACATGTCCGACTGGCAGTCCGCCTGGGAGGTCGGGATCCAGTACAGGCAGGCTCCGGCCGGGTTCGGGGCGGCGAGCTGGTGAACGTATCCGGCCACGGCCGCGGCCGGCGTGTCCGCGGCAGGACCTGCCGTCGGCGGCGCGAATATCGTTATATGCGAGCCGAGCGCCGCCGCCCAGGACGGCGGCGGGCTTACCGCGACCGGCGTCGCGGCGGAGCCTGCCGCGGCGCCTGGCCCGCCAGACCCGCAGGCGGCGACCGCCAGTACCGCAAGCACGCCGCACGCGGCAATTACCTTCCTCGCTCGCACCCGATCCTCCCGCCCCATCTCAGCGACCGCTTTGCCCCGGTTTGCAAGCGACATTACATAGCACGGGCAGAATCAAATCAATGACAGAAATAGGTCAATGAGCAGCGCGCGCGACCGCATCAGGTTCCGGCTTTTATTTTTATTCGGAACGGTCCCGGCCGTCTCTTTCAGCGCCAGAGCGTGCGGATCTGCGTGGTCACCGCGAACGGGTCGTCGCCGCGCTGCGCCGCGAGGATGCCCGTGCCTTCTGGAGAGCCGGTGTAAAGCAGCTCGCCGGGGCTGACGCGGGCCTGCCAGGCCCGCGCGAACACCTGCGCCAGCTTGCGGTTGGTGCCAAGCGCCGACGGGACGGCGTGGTACACCACGGTGGCCCGGACCCCGAGGCCGGCCATCCGGCGGACGGCCAGCGCGATCGCGGCGCCGCGTCCGGCCGGCCGGGGCAGGAACAGCCGGGGCACGATGTACCTGGGCTGCGCCAGCGGGGACAGCACCTCGTCCAGCGCGGCGGCGAACGTCGCGGACTCGGCGGCCGGCACGTCCCGCAGCCGCGCGCGATAGCCGCCCGCGGGCAGCGGCTCCAGCTGGACGGCCGCGGCACCCCGGCTGACCAGCCCGGCCTCGCACAGTGCCTCCGCCGTGGCCATCGCCATGTCCTCAAGGCTGCCAGAAGTCGGCGCCTTGTCCGCGTTAGCGGCAATCCGGAAGAACCCGGCGATGGCGCCCGCGAGCCGCGCGGCGATGCCGGGCCTTTCAGGCCCGGCCAGCGTGCCGGTGATGTACTCGCGGGACAGGCCAAGCGGGCGCCTGGCGGCGACCGTGACGGTGGCGACCGGCTCGTCCGCGTACGGCTCGCCGATGTTCCAGCGATCCCGCACGGCCGCGCGCTCGCCGGCTTGCAGCAGCATCCGGGCATCCAGTTCCGTCAGCGCGGCCGGGTCCGGCGGCCCGAACGGGGACAGCCCCGGGTCTACGTGCGCGACGCCTGAGGTGATGTCGCCGGTGCCCGACAGCGCGAAGTACCGGTCGTGCTTGCGGACGAAGCGGTCGTAGTCGGCGCCGCCTTTCGGGTGGTCGGCGGTCACGCAGACGACCGCCCAGTTGTCGGCGACCTTCTCCGGCCAGCCGTCGTCCAGGCGAAGGGCGCGGCCGCGCGCCTGCACGACAGAGGTGGGCGTGGTCGCCGCGGTCAGGTCGATCACGACGTTGACGGACGGGGCGTCCCAGCCCTCGCCGAGCAGGGCACGGGTACCGATGAGGCAGCGGGATCCCCCTTCGGCGAAGAACCGGGTGATCAGCGGAACGTACTCGCGGGGCTCCCATCCTCCTCCGCCGGCGATGTCCACGAGCTGGCCGTCAGCGGACGCCGCGGGCCGGGCCGTCACGTCGCGGCCGGGGGCCGCGGCGTTCAGCGAGG
>JASHXJ010000019.1 GCA_030043595.1 Trebonia sp. | reverse complement strand
GGCGTCCAGCAGCGGCATGTGTCCCGGGCTCGCGGTGAAGTCGCCTGGCTCAGGCAAGGGCGGCGCCGGCTGTTCCAGCGCCACCGCCGATGGCTGGCCGGCCTGCGTCCAGGCCCGGTAGCCGCCGTCGAGCACGCGCACCCGCGAGTGGCCGAAGTACCGCAGCAGCCACCACGCGCGCGCCGCGGCCGTCGAGTCGGCGTCGTCGTACACGACGACCAGGCGGTCGTCGCGCACCCCGGCCCGGCGCATGGCCGCCTGGAAGCTGGCCGCCGACGGCATCGGATGCCGCCCGCCCCGCCCGCCCGGAGCGCGTCCCGGCGGGCCGGCGAGGTCGCGGCCGAGGTCCACGAAGACCGCCCCTGGCAGGTGCCCGGCGAGGTAGCTCTCGATGCCGGGCGGACCGCCAAGGCGGTAGCGGACGTCGAGCAGCGTGGGCGCCTGCTGGCCCGTGGCCAGCAGCGCGGCGAGCTCGCCGACGCTGATCAGCGGCTCCACCGTCGTCATAGCGACGGGAACGCGAGCATCGGGATGAGCTGCTCGGCCGAGGTCAGGGACCCGTGCATGCCGTAGAGGGCGGTTTCGTTCGGCTCGGCGCCGGACGCCACGATCCCGTTGGCGCCCGTCGCCGCGGCCACCACGTCGCCGATCCGCTCGGTCAGCGCGTCGTCCACCGGGCCGAACCAGCCGTCCTTGACCGCCTCGTCCCGCGGCAGCACCCAGGCACGCTCGCCGAGGATGTCCTGCCAGGTGGCGAGCACGTCGGCGGCGGCGCCTGGCCTGGCGTACACGTGCCGGGCGCGTGGCTCGCCGCCGAGCAGCGCGACGCCCTCGCGCAGCTGGGGAATGGCGTCCACGTCGATCTTGTCCTCCGCGCCGACGTTCACCATCCCATGGTCGGCCACCACGTACAGCATGGTTCCCAGCGGCAGCGCCCCGGCGAGCTGTTCCGCCAGCCGGTCCACGTGGGCGAGCTGGAATGCCCACGCGGCGGAGTTCGTCCCGTAGACGTGGCCCACCCCGTCGAGATCGGCGTGGTAGGCAGTGACCAGGGTCCGTTCTGAATCATGAAGGGCATCGACCGCGATGGCGGCGAGCGCTCCGAGCGAGCTCGCCGGGCGGTACTGTGCCCCGCGCAGCGTCGCCCGCGTCAGGCCGCTGTCGGCGAAGGCGCGCAGCGCGACGTGCACAGGGGTGACGCCAGCCGCGGCCGCCCGCTCGAACAGCGTCGGCTTGGGCTGCCAGCCGAACGGGTCGACGTCTTTCGGCCAGTGCAGCCCGTTGAGCAGCCTGTGTTCCCCCGGAATGGCGACCTGGTAGCCGAGCATGCCGTGCGACCCGGGTGGCAGCGCGGTGCCGATCGAACCCAGGCTGGTCACCGTAGTGGACGGGAAGCCGCAGGTCAGGGGCCTGGAGTTGAACGCCAGCTCGGACAGGAACGGCGCCGCGGCCTGGTGCGCGCGCAGCAGCTCCCAGCCGAGGCCGTCGATGATCAGCAGGCAGGCGCGGCCTGCCGCGGGCAGGCCGAGCACGTTCCCCGCCGTGTCGCCGGTCAGCGAGGCGAGGATCGAGGCGGACAGGTCCGCGAGGCTGCTGTCGCCGTAGGAGGGCACGATCGGGCTTGTTCTAGGCTCGCGCGTCATGAGTCCTCGTCTGCTCGTGGGTGCCACATCGCCTTGCTCCCCGCCCTGTGCGGAACATCGTGCCATCGACGGGACGCCACGTCCAACGCGTCAGCCCCCGGTGCGGGCGGTCGCCTCGGAGAGCGCGCTGACGAACGAGAGCACCTGCCGGACGGCCTCCTCACCGTCGGCGGCCTCGCTGATCCGCAGCGTCAGGTCGTCCGCGGTGATCGTGCCGAGGTAGCCGTGGTCGGCCTCGCAGCTCTCGTCGCCGCAGTGCGCCGGCTCCAGTTCCACGTGGGATAGCACGTTCCAGCCGATGGCCAGGATCACTTCTGACGGCATGGTGACGCCGGGTACGTAGGTCGCCGGGTCCGGCACCACGCGGGTCAGCGACACCGAGGACACCCGGGAGAACCGGATCGCCTCGGTGCTCGTCTCCGCGCGGGTCCGCGTCTCGGGCTCCTCCGGCGGGTGCTCGTCGGTGTGCGAGTAGACCAGCCTGGTCGGGGTGAGCGCCAGCACGGTCATGTGCCGGCGGACCTCCATGCCCGGGTCGAAGATCGCGTCATGATGGACGAAGAAGGCGGTGACGGGCTCCGTCCCCAGGGCGGAGGCGACCGCGTCGGTCACCAGGCCCGGGTAGTACCCGCTGCGCTCGATGGCGACCCGCAGGTCCTCGGTCATGACTCGCGTTTCCCTCATCCCCCCATCCTGCACCGTCCTGAGGCGTACTTCACGCCTGGCCGGCGATTGTGCCGGTAGTGTCGGCCCGCGTCGGCTTTCCGGCGCTTTTACGGGGTTCGCGCGTCCCGCGCCGCGGGCGCGCGCCTGGCGCGCCGCGCAGGCTCGGCGGGGTCGCCAGGATCTGCCTGCGGGTCGCTGCCGCGTTCCAGGGCCTCCTGCTCGGCCATGATGGCGGTGACGGCGATGCGCCGTTCCTCCATCGGCTCCTCGAGCTCGAGCGCGGCGGCGCTCGGCGCCGGCTTCGGCCTGCGGGGCTTGCGGGAGCCCGCCGCCCCGCCCCTGCCCCGGTAGACGAGCAGGCCGTTGACCGGATCCGGCACCGCGTCGAGCGCGGCGACGACCGTGGGCAGGCCGCGGAACGCCTCCCACTGCTCGTCGGTGGCGAAGCAGACCTCGAAGATCACGCCGTACTGGAAGTCGTGCCATTCCCAGTACACTGCGCCGTGCGTCACGGCCGCGTCGATCAGCGTGTCCTCGTACGTGTACTTCCACTGGCTCGCCGGGAGTTTCTCGCCGTGGAAAACCTCGATCGACCACCATTCAGCCATGCTCTTTGCCGCCCTGCACACATGGGTTTGCGGTGTCCACGCTCGCGCCGCCTGGCCCGGCGCCCGTAAAACGAGATAGTACTCCTTATGGACCGTGTTGTGGTAGTCCCCGAACGATCCGTCGCGACTCGGTCACTCCTATAGCTTTGTTTGCAGTAGGCAGCAAACGCCGCTACGGTCACGGGCATGGCGGCAGACGGACGGCGGCATGTGCTCGCGGTCGGGGGCGGCATGCTGATGCCACGCGACGCGGACCGCGCCCCGCTGCAGGTGCGGTACGCGATGGACCTGAGCGGCCGGGGACGGCCGAACCTGTGTGTGCTCAACACCGCGGTCGGCGACGATCCGAACGCCTACCTGCGGTTCTACGACCGCCTCGCGCAGACGCCTGCCCGCGTCCGGCACCTCGCGCTGTTCCCCATGCCTAACGTGGCCGACCCCGAAGACCTGCTGATGTCCCAGGACGTCATCTTCGTCGGCGGCGGCAGCGTCGCCAACATGCTCGCGGTCTGGCGGGTGCACGGGATCGACGAGATCCTGCGCAAGGCATGGCTGGCCGGGATCGTCCTCGCCGGGTCAAGCGCCGGGGGAATCTGCTGGTTCGAGGGGGGAACCACCGATTCGTTCGGCCTGAAGCTGAGGGCCTTCGCCGACGGGCTGGGGATGCTGGCCGGCAGCTTCTGCCCGCACTTCGACTCGGAGCCGGAGCGGCGGCCGCTGTACCGGCGGCTGGTCGCGGACGGGACGCTGCCGGGCGGCATCGCGTGCGACGACGGCGCGGCGGGGCACTTCGCGGACGAGACGCTGGCGGAGCAGGTCGCCGACCGGCCGCAGGCCGGCGTGTACCGGGTAGAGCCGGACGGCGCGGGCGGGGTGGTGGAGACGCGCCTGGCGACGCGCTTCCTCGGCGCGTGACCTGGCCTGGCTGCCCGCCGGGTCGGCCGGGTCGGCCGCGTCCGCCTGGCGGCGTAGCCGGGAATCGGCCTTCCGGCGGACGCCCGGCCGGCGCGGCGGCGCGTACGCTGATCGCGTGCGCTCGTTCTACGGCTGGCTGCGCGGCCACCCGCTGGTGGTCGACAGCATGCTCGCCCTCGTGCCGGCGGCGCTCAGCCTGATCGCGGTCGGGTCGCGGCGCGTTCCGCTGGCGGCCGCCGTGCTGTTCGTCCTCGCCACGTCCGCGCCGGTGGCGCTGCGGCGACGGTACCCGGTCGGCGCGTTCGCCGCCGTGGTGGCCATTGGCGGGCCCGCGGTGCTCGCGCTGGGCTCGCCGTTCGGACCGGACCTGGCGATCGTCATCCTGCTCTACACGGTCGCGGCCTACCGGCCGCGGCGTGTCTCGGTCGTCGCGCTGGCCGCCTTCCTGGCCGGCGCCCTCGTGACGATCCTCATGTGGACGCCGGCGCACGTGGACTCGCTCTTCCCGATCGCCGGCGTCGCCGCGATATTCGCCGGCCCGGCGCTGCTCGCCTGGCTGCTGGGCGACTCGATGCAGTGGCGGCGCGGCTACTACCGCGGGCTGGAGGAACGGGCCGCGCGGCTGGAGCACGAGCGCGACGCGCAGGCACAGATCGCCGTGGCGGCCGAGCGGGCCAGGATCGCGCGCGAACTGCACGACGTCGTCGCGCACCATGTCAGCGTCATGGTGGTGCAGGCCGACGGCGCCGCGTACGCCCTGGAGACGTCGCCGGAGCGGACGCGGCAGGCGCTGGCCGCGATCTCGGGCACCGGGCGCCAGGCCCTCACCGAGATGCGCCGCCTGCTCGGCATCCTGCGGTCCGCCGACGACGGCGCGGAGCTGGCGCCGCAGCCGGGCGTGGAGCAGCTCGCCGGGCTCCTCGAGCAGGCCCGGGCGGCCGGGCTGCCCGTCTCGTTCGCCGTCGAGGGCGTGCCCCGCGTGCTGCCGCCCGGCCCGGCCCTGGCCGCGTACCGGGTCGTCCAGGAGTCGCTGACCAACGCCCGCAAGCACGGCGGGCCGACGGTGACGGCCGCGGTCACCCTGCGGTTCTGCGACGACCAGCTGGTGATCAAGGTGACCGACGACGGCCGGCGTCCCGCCCTCGCCGGTGCCGGCCGCGGTGACGGGCGGGGGCACGGGCTGATCGGCATGCGGGAGCGGGTAGAGGTGCACGGCGGCGCGGTCACCGCCGGTCCGTGCCCAGGCGGCTGGCGGGTGACCGCGACGCTGCCGGTGCCAGCCGAGCCCGGGGCCGCGTGATCCGGTGAGCAGGGCGGCGTGACGCTGTGATCAGGGTGGCGCTGGTCGATGACCAGGAACTGGTCCGGGCCGGCTTTCGGATGATGCTCGACGCGCAGCCCGACATGACCGTGGTCGGCGAGGCCGGGAACGGGCTGGCCGCCGTGTCGCTGGCGGCGGACGGCGCGGCCGACGTCATGGTGATGGATGTGCGGATGCCAGGGCTCGACGGGGTCGAGGCGGCGCGCCGGATCTGCGCGGCCGGGCAGCGGCCGAAGGTGCTCATGCTGACCACGTTCGACCTCGACGAGTACGCGTTCGCCGCGCTGAAGGCGGGTGCCAGCGGGTTCCTGCTCAAGGACGTGCCGCCGCAGGAGCTGCTGTTCGCGATCCGGGCCGTGCACTCCGGCGACTCGGTGGTCGCCCCGTCCACCACCAGGCGGCTGATCGACCGGTTCGTGCCGCTGCTTTCCGACCACGGCGGCGCGGCCCGCCTGCCCAGCGCCGACCTGGCCGACCTCACCGAACGCGAGCGCGAGGTCCTCGTCCAGGTGGCGGCTGGCCTGTCCAACGCGGAGATAGCGGTCCGGCTGTTCGTCTCCGAGGCCACGGTGAAGACCCACGTCGGGCGGATCCTGGCCAAGCTCGGGCTGCGGGACCGGGTGCAGGCCGTCGTGCTCGCCTACGAAAGCGGACTGGTCCGCGCCCGGGGCCGGGATCGTCCGGAATAATAATGATCTTGTTGCCCGGTGCAGGGACCAGCCGAGCGCGGCGAAGGCGAACAGCGGGAGCAGCCACCACGCGTTGACGCCGGCGGCGTGCGCGCAGACCGCGGTGATCGCGAGCCCGGCCACGACGAGCGCCGCGACGCGCCAGTCGTCGCCGATCACGAAGTCGTAGCAGAACGCGCCGAGCGCCTTGATCCGGTTCATGAGCTGACAGCCTCCGGCTGCGGGGCGGGCACGGCGGCGGCGGTGCCGCGGGCCCGCAGCCACAGGATGCAGCCGGCCGACACGACAGCGACCACGGGGACGAGGACCAGCAGCGCGAGGTCATTGCCTGGCCAGGCCACGCCGGCGCCTTCGGCCCCCCAGAACGTGCCGAACGACGTGAGCATCACGCCCACCGCCAGCTTCATCCAGTTTTCCGGGACCTTCGCCAGCGGCGCCCTGACCGCGACGCCTGTCAGCGTGACCACCACGACGGCCGCCGCGGCCCCGATCACCGCGGCGCCCAGGTTGCGCTGGTTATCGCCGAACGTGATGACGATGAACACCACCTCGAGCCCTTCGAGCAGGACGCCCTTGAACGCGAGGGTGAAGGAGTACCAGTCGCTGACACCGCGCCTGGCTTGCGCCGGGGCTGCCTCGGCGGCCGCGACCTGGCGCAGGTAGGCGCTAGCCTCATCGTGCAGCGCCTTGTACCCGGTCGCCCGGAGCACGGCCTTGCGCAGCCACTGCAAGCCGAAGATCGCCAGCAGCGCCCCGACGACCAGCCGGAGCGCGGACAGCGGGAGGACCGTCAATGCCGGGCCAACCGCGGCGGTGACCGCGGCGAGCACTACGAGAGCGGCCGCCATGCCCTGGAAGGTTGACTTCCATTCCCTGGTGAGGCCGACCGCCAAGACGATCGTGAGAGCCTCGACCGCCTCGACAGCGCAGGCGACGAAGACGGTAAGGATCAGCGGGAGCGCGTTCAATCGAACTCCAGGATGCCAGGGGAGAATGTGGCATGACTGACCATGCGGACCGGGCGGAGCGCACCGAGAAGGCCGGCGCCGAGGCCGAGGGGGCGAGCGGCTGGCTGCTGCTGATCTACCGCGTGCCGCCGGAGCCGACCAGGCTGCGGTCCACGGTGTGGCGCCGCATCAAGAGCCTGGGCGCGATCTACCTGCAGAACTCGGTCGCCGCGCTGCCGGCCAGCCCCGCCGCGGAGCGCTCGCTGCGCAGGCTGCGGCACGAGATCCAGGACATGTCCGGGACCGCGGTGCTGCTGTCCGCGGGAGTGCTGGCCGGCGAGGCCGAGGTGCGCAACGCGTTCCAGGCGGCGCGGAACGACGAGTACGAGGAGATCGCCGACAAGTGCCAGGACTTCCTGCAGCAGGTGCAGAAGGAGTACGACGAGAACCACTTCACCTACGCCGAGCTTGAGGAGAACGAGGTCGATCTGGTCAAGCTGCGGACCTGGTTCGCGAAGGTCATCGAGCGCGACGCCTTCGGCGCCGACGGCCGGGCGGCGACGGAGCAGGCGCTGGAGGCGTGCGAGCAGTCGC
>JASHXJ010000135.1 GCA_030043595.1 Trebonia sp. | reverse complement strand
CCGGCTGACTCGCCGCACCGTTACGCCACTGTCGCCCCACCCAGACCCCATCCCGCCCCACCCAGACCCCACCCCGGCCAGCCCTCGCCCCACCCCGGCCAGCCCTCGCCCCACCCCGGCCAGCCCTCACCCGGCCGCCCCCGTCCGGGACCGCCCCAGCCCGTTCGCCAACCCTCCGCCGGGCCCGGATACGGTACTCTTGCGCCAGGCACGGGGCGGTAGCTCAGCCGGTCAGAGCAGCGGACTCATAATCCGCCGGTCGTGGGTTCGAGCCCCACCCGCCCCACCAGCCACGCGGCCGCCCGCAAACTCCGCCCGTCAGGTGTGCGCGCCTGAGATGACCTCTCCATCGAGCACGTATGGCGCATACAGGTCTGCGCCGCGGTCACCCGGCGAGCGATGGCATCTCCTGTCTGTGCCTTCGCTGCCAGCAGTTCGATCATGGCCGAGCAGGCGATGACGATCAGCCTCGCGCTCAATCGAGCTGCGGAGTTCGGGTTATCCGCACGCCGGGACGCAGGGGTCTGCCTATCGGTCAGCTGGTGACCGGGACCTCGATACGGCGACCCCGGCGAGGCAGAGGGCCCCTCCGGCGACGGCAAGCCATCGGGGGACCTGTCCCAGGAAGAGCCACGACATGATGATGACGAGCGTCGGCACTGCGTAAATGGTGGCGCCCATCCTTCCGGAGGTGCTCCGGGCGAGCGCGTAGGCCCAGGTAGTGAAGCCCAAAGTCGTCGGGAACAGCCCCAGGTAGACGACCTGCAGCGTGGCGCTGACCGGAGCCGAGCCGAGCTGGGACAGGAACTGGCCGGCGAACGGAAGACACGCCGCCGTGCCGGTGAAGCAGCCGAAGGCGGTGACCTGGACAGCCGAGGCGTGGCGCAGGGCCAGCTTCTGGCACACCACCCCGGCCGCGTAGCAGACGGCTGCAACCAGGCAGAGCACCACGCCGATAACCGAGGTACGACCGCCGTCAGACTCGGAGATGCCGACCACGAGAACGCCGCCGAACGACACGGCCATTCCGGCGGCCAGCCGCCGCGGGAACCCCTCGTGCAGCAGCCAGCCGCCGAGCAGCGCGAGGAGAATCGGGCCGATGTTGACCACCATGGCGGCGGTGCCAGCGTCGACGTCACGTTCGCCCCAGTTGAGCGTGACCATATACAGGCCGAACCAGAGCAGCCCCGAGCCGAGAATTCCGGGCCAGGCGGCCCGGGTTGGCCAGCCGTCACCGCTGAGCAGCCACATCATGCCGAGGGCGAGCGAGGCCACAAGCAGGCGTCCCAGCGCGAGCGCACCCGGCGCGAAATGCCCGCCCGCGCTGCGGATCGCTACGAAGGCCGAAGCCCACAGCACCACGGTTACCGCTGCCGCTCCGACAGCGCCAGAGTCGTCACTCACGCCGCCAGGCTAGGCGGCAGATATTCCGGCTTCTGGCGAATAATGGACTCCTAGTTAGGGCTCCTGGCGTCGGCAGCATGCCAAGCGCCGGACCTCCTGATTGAGGACCGCAACCGTCCCACTTCCCAGCCCCACTTCCCAGGCCGGACGGCCCTGCCCGCGGCTGGCGCTGAGCGCGGGACTGAGATCGGAGCGAATGATGAAGGCAGTCCGCTATAGCCAGTTCGGGGGTCCGGAGGTCCTCCAGATCGTGGATCTTCCTGATCCGCACGCGGGACCCGGCCAGATCCGGGTGGCGGTGCGCGCGGCCGGCGTCAATCCGACCGACTGGAAGCTGCGCAAGGGCCTGCTGGGCGGGGAGCTCCCGCAGACGACAGGTCGCGAGGTGGCGGGCGTCGTCGACGAGGTCGGTGCGGGCGTCGCGGACGTCACCGTCGGCGATCGGGTGTTCGGCTTCTCCGACGACGGCGCGGGCGCGGCCGAGCTGGCGCTGCTATCCCACTACGCGCCGATCCCGCCGTCGCTCGGCTTCGCCGAGGCCGCCGGCCTGCCCGTCGTCCTGGAGACGGCCACGCGTTCCCTGGACGCGCTGGGCGTCGGGGCGGGGAGCACGCTGCTCGTCAACGGCGCAGCCGGGGGGATCGGCAGCGCCGCCGTCCAGCTCGCCGTGGCACGCGGCGCGCGCGTCATCGGCACCGCCAGTCCTGCCAACCACGACTACCTGCGCTCGCTGGGCGCCGAGCCCGTCGCCTACGGCGAGGGCCTCGTCGAGCGGGTTCGCGCGCTCGCGCCCGGTGGCGTCGACACGGCGCTCGACGTCGCCGGGAGCGGTGTCCTGCCCGAGCTCATCGAGGTGGCGGGCGGTCCGGAGCACGTCGTGACGATCACCGACTTCGAAGGCGCGCAGCAGCACGGAGTGAGGTTCAGCAGAGGGGACGACGGCCGCGCGCTCCACGCGATCGCCGGGATCGGCGAGCTGATCGAGTCCGGGCGCTTCTCGCTCCCGGTCGCGCGGACCTTCCCGCTCGCCGAGATCGCGGAGGCGCACCGCGTCAGCGAGTACGGTCATGTGCGCGGGAAGCTCGTGCTGCTCGTCGGCTGATACGGCGCCGTGCGTGCCCCCGCGGCTGTGACCGCGGGGGCGGGTGCCGCCGCTATGCGCTGTGCCGGGAGCCTGACGGGCGGGTCGGCCGTGGCCCGGTGCCGGACGGCCGTCTCACAGGGCGGAACGGCACCGCGCGCATAGGACCAGAAACGCATGTTTTTCCGGTCTTTTTGTCCTGTTTTGTCCGGCGGTTCGGGTCCTATGCGGTTCCGGGCACGCAGGCAGTGCCCGCCTACGAGCGCGGGATGCACTGGCAACGGGAATATGCCCGCTGCGAACCCACTCAGCTCGGGTGATGTCCGCCGCAGTCGCCTGGCAGACACTATGCAGGGTCAGCCAGCTCGTCTGGGCAGTGAGTCACTGAGCAAACGGGGGTACGGCAGTGTTCAGGGAAAGACGGCGCGAGCGCCGTGAAGAGCAGGAAGCCACGCGCTACCAGATGCGTCAGCGCATGATCTCCATCGGCGACGACTACGTCATCGAGAACGACCATGGCGAGCGCGTGTACAGGCTGGACGGCAAGGCGCTGCGGGTCCGTAAGACCATCTTGTTCGAGGACATGGCAGGGCACGAGCTGTGCAAGATCCAGGAGCGGATGCTGCGCGCCCGCGACAGCATGGAGATCGAGGGGCCCGACGGGAACCGGGCTGCCCTGGTCCAGAAGGCCATGATCACACCGCTGCGCGAGCGGTGGGTGATCAAGACCGAGGGCCCGGACCTGCACGCCCAGGGCAACATCGTCGATCACGAGTACACGATCGAGCGCGACGGGGACAAGGTGGCCGAGATCTCCAAGCGGTGGTTCCGGGTCCGGGACACCTACGGGGTCGAGGTACTCCCGGGTGAGAACGACGTCCTCATCCTGGCCGCGACCGCGGTGATCGACACCATGGCGCATCCGGACCGGTAAGGGACCGGCTCAACTGATCGCGGGCGGCGGAAGGCCCGCATAGAGGCTGCACGGGGGAAACCATGCAGGCAAGAGAGCTGATGGTTCGCAAGTACCTGGCCGAGCTGCTCGGCACGGGCTTGCTCGTGTTCTTCGGCGTCGGGGTGGCGACGCTCATGTTCGGGTTCCGCTTCGACGGCGGCAGCGTGGCGGCGGGGGTGGTAGCCACCGCGCTGACCTTCGGCCTGGTGCTGCTGGCGCTCTGCTACGCGATCGGGCCGCTGACCGGCTGCCACGTGAATCCGGCGGTGACAATGGGCGCGCTGCTCGCGGGCCGTATCGCGGTGCAGGATGCCGTCGGCTACTGGGTCGCGCAGTTCGTGGGAGGCATTCTCGGCGCCTTGCTGCTGTGGGGGGTGTTCAATACATCGCCGCTGTACAGCACGTCGAAGACCGGGCTGGGCACCGACGGCTGGGGGGCGGCGTCCCTCGTCCATATCGGCATGGGCGGCGCGTTCCTTGCCGAGGTGGTACTGACCGCGATGTTCGTCTTCGTGATCCTGGCCGTGACCGGCAAGACCGGGAACCCCAACACCGCCGGCGTTGCCATCGGCCTGGCGCTGACGGTGGCGCACCTGATCGGCATTCCGATCACCGGCACATCGGTCAATCCCGCGCGCAGCCTCGGGCCCGCGCTCATCGTCGGCGGCACGGCCCTAAGCCAGGTGTGGCTGTTCATCGTCGCACCCCTGGTCGGCGGTGCGGTGGCGGCCGGACTCCACTACCTCGTCTTCCCGAAGCCTGTCCCGTCTGCGCAGGAAGGGGTGAATTACTCGCCGACCGCGACCGGGTAAGGTCTCGGCGTCCCACCTCTGCCGTACAACCGGAATACATCAGAATGCAAACTTGCATTTGACTGCAATCTTGCTTTAGACTGCAGCCATGTTCCGGCTCACGAGCAGAGAAGGCACCGAAATGAGCACCGCACAGATCCCCAGCCCGGTCGGCGTGACCGGAGACAGCGCGCCGGCGGCTCCGCTTCCGGCTGCCGACTCACGGCGCTGGCTGATTCTCGCCGTCGTCGCGACGGCCCAGCTGATGGTCGTCCTTGACGCGACGATCGTGAACATCGCGCTGCCGTCGGCGCAGCTGGCACTGCACTTCAGCAACGCCAACCGGCAGTGGGTGGTCACCGCCTACGCGCTGGCTTTCGGCAGCCTGCTGCTGCTCGGCGGACGGCTCACCGACCTGATCGGCCGCAAGACCACCTTCCTTGTGGGCCTGGCCGGTTTCGCCGCCGCGTCAGCGGTCGGCGGGGCCGCGACCAGCTTCACCGAGCTGGTTGCCGCGCGGGCCTGCCAGGGCGCGTTCGGCGCCCTGCTTGCGCCCGCCGCGCTGTCGGTGCTGACCACCACGTTCAGCGGCTCGAAGGACCGCGGGAAGGCGTTCGGCATCTTCGGCGCGATCGCCGGCGCAGGCGGCGCGGTGGGCCTGCTGCTCGGCGGTCTGCTGACCGAGTACCTGACCTGGCGCTGGTGCCTGTACGTCAACCTGATCTTCGCGGTGCTCGCCGGGATCGGTGCCGTCCTGCTGCTGCGCAGCCAGCAAGCACGCCAGCGGCCGCGGCTGGACCTGCCTGGCTTCGTGACCGAGGGCGCCGGGATGTTCTGCATCGTCTACGGCTTCTCCAACGCCGCGAGCCACAGCTGGCACACCCCGTCCACCTGGGGATTCCTCGCCGCCGGTGCCGTGCTGCTGGCCGTCTTCGCCTGGTGGGAGACGCGCACCGCCGACCCGCTGCTGCCATTGCGGCTCGTCCTGGACCGCAACCGCGCGGCCGCCTACCTGTCGACCCTGATCGCCGGCGCCGGGATGTTCGGGATCTTCCTCTTCCTCACCTACTACCTGCAGCAGACCCTGGGCTACAGCCCGGTCGTCACGGGCGTCGCGTTCCTCCCGATGGTCGCCTGCATCATGGTCTGCGCGAACCTGGCCAACATCGTCCTGCTCCCGCGCATCGGGCCCAGGCTGCTGGTCGCTCCGGGAATGCTTGCCGCAGCCGCCGGCCTGGTGTGGCTCACCCAGATCGGCGTGCACTCGAGCTACCTGACCCACGTCCTGCCGCCGCTGCTGGTATGCGCCGCGGGCATCGGCTTCATCATCTCGCCGTCGATGAACACCGGCACCTCCGGCGTGGCGTCATCCGACGCCGGCGTCGCGTCGGCCCTGGTCAACACCGGCCAGCAGGTCGGCGGCTCGATCGGCACATCGCTGCTGAACACGATGGCCGCCGGCGCGGCGACGGCATACCTCACCGCCCACCTCAGCCCGCGCACCATGGTCGGCGGGCACCCCGCGCCCGCGCTGGCCGAGCTCGCCCAGCTGCACGGTTACACCACGGCGTTCTGGTGGGCCGCGGGCATCTTCGCCGTCGGTGCCGTCATCGCCGGGTTCCTGTTCCGCAAGGGCCCGGCAGCCCCGGTCCCCGAGCAGGTCTGACCGGCCGGCATCGCCGGCCGCAACGCGCAGTCGTGCCCGGGACAGCGATCGCCGTCCCGGGCACGACTGCGCGTCAGCTAGGGCACCGTATAGGCCACCAGCTGCGGGTTCCCGCCGCCTCCGGTCGCCGACGTCTGCGGGCCGCCTGCCGGGACGAGCACCGCGTTGCCGGCGATCGCGATCGGCGCGTTGGCCGTCGTGGGCAGCTGGTGGCGGTAGACGACCGCGCCGGTGGAGCGGTTGAAGGCGACCAGCACGCCGTGGAACAGGACCGTGAAGACCAGGTCATTGGAGACGGTGATGGCGCCGAGGGGCATGTCCGTCACCTTCGTGTCCCATTCGACCGCGCCTGTTGCCAGGCTGAGCGCCTCCACCTCCCCGGTTGCCGGACCGGCGGACTTGTTGCCGTCGACCACGCTCAGGCTGGTGAAGGTGATCGGGAGATCGATGGTGGCCACGTACACGCTGCCGTCCGCGACCGCCATGTCGGTCAGCACCCCGCCCAGCGATCCCGGGAGGATCGTGTACGGCGCCTTGAGCGTGATCTTGTGCTCGAGCAGCAGCAGGGAGTCGTCGTCGTGGCCGTTGTGCTCGCCGACAGGCGTCTTCCACAGCAGTGCGCCGGTCGACGCGTTCATCGCGTAGACGATGCCCATCTTCCCGCCGCCGATGACCGCGGGCACCCCGTTGACCACTGCCGAGATCGGCGAGGCCTGCATGTCATAGTCCTTGAAGTCGTTCGGCACGCCCTGGTAGTACCAGCGCAGCTTGCCCGTCGCCGCATTCAGGTTCACATCGCTGTCGGTGTAGAGCTGCGCGGCGGGATGCTCGATCGCCGAGGCCATCGACTGGTAGGGATTGCCGATGCCGAACGTCACCGATCCGTCGCTGCCGACGAGTGGTGTCTGCCACGCGCCGCCCGCGCCGACGCCGAGGGCCTGCACGCCCGGGTCCGCGCCCAGCAGGGTGTTGAACCGCCAGATCACCGTGCCGGTGGAAGCGTCAAGCGCGAACAGCACGCCGCCGCCCGGCCCCGTTCCGTAGGCGCTGGCCAGGTAGACCCGTCCGTCCGCCACCTGGGGCTGGATCTCGAACGACCCCTGGCCCTTGCTGAGCAGGCTGCCGTCGGACCAGATCACCGTGCCGGTCGCGGCGCTGAGCGCGAAGACCGTGTACGGCGAGTCCCCGTACACGCGCCCGCCAGCGACCGCCACCCCGTTCGGTCCCGGTCCGCTCACCTCGGGCGTGTTCA
>JASHXJ010000134.1 GCA_030043595.1 Trebonia sp. | reverse complement strand
TCGCGAGCCACCTGCGCACGCAGCGGCTTGGCGAGTTCACGATCGGCTCGGACCTGCGCCGCTCAGAAGCGCTCGGTCTCACCCAGCTCCTGCTCCTCTACCACCTGGTCACGGCCAGGGCCGTCATCGCGCTTGGCGGGGCGAGCGCCCGCGCGTCCGGCGCGCAGGGCGAGCAGGGGACGGCCTCTTACACTCATATGCTGTGACAGAAAATCGTGGCGCGGCGCAGGCCAGCGAGCCTGCCGGCGACCCGGCCCGCGAGCCGGCCGTCAAGCCAGGCTGGCAGGGCCGGTTCTACGAGGACTTCGAGATCGGCGACGTGTACCAGCACCCGCTGGGCCGCACGGTGTCCGAGGCCGACAACACCTGGTTCACGCTGCTGACGATGAACACCAACCAGGCGCACTTCAACGCCGAGGCCGGGCGCGCGTCTGAGTTCGGCCGCCCGCTGGTGGTGTCGACGCTGACGATCGCGATCGCCGTCGGCCAGTCGGTCACCGACCTCACGCAGAACGCCTTCGCGAACCTCGGCATGGACAAGCTGGTGCTGACGCACCCGGTATTCGCGGGCGACACGCTGTTCTCGGAGTCGCTGGTGCTGGCCAAGCGCGAATCGGCCAGCCGCCCGCAGGCCGGGATCGTCACGGTCAAGACCCGCACGCTCAACCAGCAGGGGGACGAGGTCCTGTCGTTCGAGCGGACCTTCTACGTGCACAAGCGCGGAGCGGACCGGGCGCGCAGCACGTTCCCGACGGCGAAGACCGCGCTGCGGCCATAGCCCGGCAGGCAGGAACACCGATGAGACCCCTGCAGGACATCCGCATCCTCGCCCTGGAGCAGTACGGCGCCGGCCCGTTCGGATCGCTGCACCTGGCCCACCTCGGCGCCGAGGTGATCAAGATCGAAGACCCCGCGGCAGGCGGTGACATCGGCCGGTACGTGCCGCCGTACGCCGCGGGCGAGGACTCGCTGTTCTTCGAGACGTTCAACCGCGACAAGCGCAGCATCTGCCTGGACCTGCGCAACCCCAGCGGCAGGAAGGTCTTCGAGGCGCTGGTCGGGCGCGCCGACGCCGTCTACTCCAACCTGCGCGGCGACGTCCCCGCCCGGCTGCGCATCCGCTACCAGGACCTGAGCCACCTGAACCCGACGATCGTCTGCTGCTCCCTGTCCGGCTTCGGCATGACCGGCCCCAGGCAGGCCGAGCCCGGCTACGACTACGTGCTGCAAGGCTACGCGGGCTGGATGTCGCTGACCGGCGACCCAGCGGGCCCGCCGGAGAAGACAGGGCCCTCGCTCGTCGACTACAGCGGCGGGTTCGTGGCGGCGCTGTCCCTGCTGGCCGGCGTGCACGCCGCCCGCCGTGACGGCCGGGGCATGGACTGCGACGTCAGCCTCTACGACACCGCCATCAGCCTGCTCACCTACCCGGCGACCTGGCACCTGACCGCCGGGTACACCCCCGGCCGCGTCCGTCGCTCGGCACACCCGTCGCTGGTGCCCTTTCAGGCGTTCCCGGCCAAGGACGGGTGGCTGATCATCGCCTGCCCCAAGGAGAAGTTCTGGCACCGCCTCGTCGGCGTCCTCGGCCGGCCCGGGCTCGCCGAGGACAAGCGCTTCGCCACGTTCGAGGACCGCGCCGCGCACCGCGGGGAACTCGAGGACATCATGGACGCGGAGCTCGCCCGCCGCACCGTGCGCGAGTGGCTGGCCCTCCTCCGCGACGCCGCGG
Source organism: Trebonia sp. (assembly GCA_030043595.1). GTDB lineage: Bacteria > Actinomycetota > Actinomycetes > Streptosporangiales > Streptosporangiaceae > Trebonia. Next base: position 3,099 of record JASHXJ010000134.1, on the reverse strand, counting down.
TACCCTGCGCCCCGGTCAACGACGTGCAGCAGGCCCTTGACGAGGAACACACGCTGGCCCGCGACCTCGTCATCACCACCGAACATCCCCGCTTCGGCGCCGTCCGCCAGGTCAGCTCGCCCGTCCGCGTCGGCGAGCCAGACCCCCGGCACACCCGCGCGCCGCGACTCGGCGAGGACACCGGCGACGTGCTGCGCACGATCCTCGGGTACGACGACACCGGCCTTGCCCGGCTCACCCGCGAGGGCGCCTTCGGCGCTCCGCCAGACACCGCACCGGAATGACGGGAACCATGGACTTCGCGCTCAGCCCCGAGCAGCGGCTCTACCGCGACACGATCAGGTCGTTCGTCGACAAGGAGATCATCCCTGTCGCGCGAGACTGGGAGCATGCCGGCCGCTATCCGGCCGAGATCGTGGAAACGATGCAGAACCTCGGCCTGTTCGGCCTGCTGGTACCCGAGGACTACGGGGGCATGGGCGCCGACAGCGTGTCGTTCGCCGTGACGTTCGAGGAGATCTCCCGCGGCTGGATGGGGATCGCGGGCATCCTGGGCAGCCATTCGCTGTCGTGCTGGATGATCGCCAGGCACGGCACCGAGCAGCAGAAGGACAGGTACCTGCCGGAGCTGGCCAGCGGCGCCCGCCGCACCGGCATCGCGCTCACCGAGCCCGGCGCGGGCACCGACCTGCAGGGCATCACGACGACCGCCCGCCGTGACGGCGACCACTACGTCGTCAACGGCACGAAGATGTGGATCACCAACGCCCGCCATGCGGATCCGCTGCCGGTGCTCGTCAAGACCGACCCGAACGCCGCCCCCGCCCACCGTGGCATGAGCATCCTGCTCATCGACGCCGGCACCCCGGGCTTCCAGGTCACCAGGGACATCCTCAAGCTCGGCTACAAGGGCCCCGAATCCTGCGAGGTCCTCCTCACCGACGTCCGGGTGCGCGCGGACCAGCTCCTGGGCGGCGCCGAGGGCCGCGGCATGCAGCAGGCCCTGTCGGCGCTGGAGACCGGGCGGATCAACGTGGCAGCCCGGGCCGTCGGAGTGGCCCAGCGCGCCTACGACGAAGCCCTCAGGTACGCCACGGAGCGCACCGCCTTCGGCCAGCACATCGGCGGCTTCCAGGCCATTCAGCTGAAGATCGCCGAGATGGCGACCAGGGTGCAGGCGGCCCGGCTGCTCACCTACTGGGCGGCCGCACGGCTGGACGCGGGGGAGCGGGCCGACACGGAGACCGCGATGGCGAAGGTCTTCGCCTCAGAGACCGCGCTGTACTGCTCGCTGGAATCGATGCGGGTGCACGGCGGCTACGGCTACTCCCAGGAGTTCGAGGTCGAGCGCCTCTACCGCGACGCCCCGCTGATGGCCATCGGCGAAGGCACCAATGACGTCCTGCAGACCGTCATCGCCAGGTCCCTCCTGACCGGCAGGTCAGCCGTCCGCTAACCGCAGACAGCAAAGACGCGCCTCCGAACCGGCATAGGACCCGAACCGCATGGACAAAACAGTATAAACCGGTCAGAAAATGATGCCTTTCGGATCCTACGTCGAAGAATCGTCTCACCATCCGAGATGACCGGCCGGAGCCCGACCCGCCGGCCGCAGGCATGACAGCCCCCGATGACGGGCAGTTCAGAGAGGGGGGAATCAGACGATGACAGATACACCTACCTGGCAGCCGCCAGCCGATGCCGAGCAGTTCAGCGGCACCCTGGATGCCGCCGAGACCAGCCGCCTTCCTGACTCGGCGTTCGCGTTTCCCGGGCTGCGCAAGGAGCCGCTGGTCTCGGCGAGCCATGTACGCAACGCGCTGGCCCGCTTCGACCAGGTCCAGGGTGCCAGTGCCGCCGACCGCGCGCTCGCGTTCGCGAACATCCGCGAGGCCGCGTCGTACTTCGGCGTCCAGGTCACGGAAGACTCGTGGCAGGATCTCATGCACCACGGGCGAACCGGGCGCCGCTGAGCCTGTCCCTCAGATGGCCCGTTCCCGGCCGGCCCAGTAGGGGTCCCGCAGGGCGCGCTTGAGCACCTTGCCTGTCGCGCTGCGCGGCAGGTCGTCGGCGAAGTCGACCGAGGTCGGGCACTGGTAGTGGGCCAGCCGGGCGCGGCAGAAGGCGATGACGTCGCCGGCGGACAGCGCCGCGCCCGGAACCGGCACGACGACGGCCTTGACCGCCTCGCCCCAGCGCTCGTCGGGAATCCCGATGATCACGCCCTCGCTCACCCCCGGGCAGGCGCTGAGCACGCTCTCGACCTCGGGGCCGTAGACGTTCTCGCCGCCGGTGATGATCATGTCCTTGACCCGGTCCAGGACGTAGACGAAGCCCGCGTCGTCGGTGCGGCCGATATCGCCGGAGCGGATCCAGCCGTCCGCGGTCTTGGTCTCCGCGGTGGCGTCCGGCCGGTTGAGATAGCCGTGCATGGCCTGGGCGGAGCGGAACCAGATCTCGCCCTTGTCCCCGGGCTTGACGTCCTCCAGCGTCAGGGGATCGACCACGCGCACTTCCACGCCAGGCAGGGGCAGTCCGCCGGACGCCAGCCGGTCCGGGTGCGCGCCGTCGCGGTGCGCCTCGGCGCTGAGCAGCGTGGCCGCACCGGATATCTCGGTCATCCCGTAGACCTGGGTGAGCCCGGTCCGCGGCCACGCGCCGAGCGCTTGCCGCAGCATCGGCAGCGGCATCGGCGCGGCCCCATAGGAGATCGACTTCAGGGCGCCGAAGGCGGCGATCGCCTGTTCCCCGGCGGCGAGCACGCCGTGGATGACGGTCGGCACGATGAAGGTGTGCGTCGCGCCGTCGGCGATCGCGCCGAAGAGCGCGGCCGGGGCGGGTTCGCGCAGCAGGATCGTGCGCATGCCGGCGAGGATGCCGACCTGGGCATAACACGAGCCGCCGACATGGAAGAGCGGCATCGCGACGAGGTTGACGTCCTCGGCCCGCATCCCCATGGCGACTTGGCACGCCGCGCTGTGCGCGTTCACGCCGCGGTGGGTGAGCTCGGCACCCTTGGGGCGGCCGGTGGTACCGGAGGTGTACATCACGAGGCAGACGTCGTCCGGGCCGGCGCCCGCGCCCTCGTCGGGCTGCCCG
>JASHXJ010000133.1 GCA_030043595.1 Trebonia sp. | reverse complement strand
GGCTGCTCTCGCGGTGTGCGCGTTCGAGGCGGCGGAGCTGTTCTTCGTGGCGGCGGACCTTGGCGGCGACCGCTTCGAGGCTGCGGCGCAGCTGGTCGATCTGGATGGTGAGGCCGGTGAGAGCGGTGGCGTCGTGCCCTCGGGCGCGGTGCTCGTCGACGACCGCGCGCAGGTCGGCGCGCCGGTAGAGAGTGGTGCGGCTGATTCCGGCGTGCCCGGCGACTTCGGCGAAGGTGACGGGCTTGCCGGCGGCGGCCAGCGCGGCGCAGGCAGCCTCCACTTTGGCTAGTTCGTCGTGGTCAGCTGGCATCGGCTTGGGTGATGAGCGTGTCGAGCCGTTCGATGAGGCGGCGGTGACGGGCGGCCTCGCCGCCCCAGCCGCGCTGCTCGGCGTCAGCGGCGAGGGCCTCGGCGTCGGCTTTCTGCAGCTGCAGCACCGGCAGGAAGCTGGCCTCGGAACGGAAGTTCGGGCAGTGCTCGCAGATATTTGCGTAAGCGCAGGAGCCCTGGGCGGCGGTGCGCAGGCAGTACCCTCCGGCCAGCCGGGCCTTGATGAGCGGCGCGTCCCGCCAGTTCCCGCCGATGACGGGCAGGTGGGTCCGCTCGCCGGGCAGGACCGGGCCGAGCCGGGTCTTGGCCAGGGAAAGCGCCCGGGTGTACTCGTCGCGGACGGTGGCGTCGAACAGCCGGCCGTAGCGCAGGCTCATCTCCGCGGACACGTGGCCGAGCAGCGCCATCAGCGCCTGCAGTGAGCAGCCGGCGTTGACCAGGGCCGTGGCGTAGGTGTGCCTGAGCTGATGAGGCACCACGCCATCCAGGCCGGCCTCGCCAGCAGCGCGGCGCAGTTCCTCGCGCAGCGTGTCCGCCGACACGCGGCGGCCCTGGCGGGTGAGCAGGAAGTCGGCTAGTTTCCCGGTGCGCGGGTGGCGCAGCGGCCGGCCCGGGGAGCGGTGGACGACGATCCGGTCGACCAGCTTGAGGGTTTCCTCGTCGATGGGCACCATCCGCTCGGTGAGCAGCTTTCCCAGCGGCACCTTCAGCCAGGCACCCTGCCCGGGGATCTCGTGCACGCAGTCCAGCTCGAGATCGACAAGCTCGCCGATCCGCATCCCGGTGGCCCGCAGCAGCAGCAGCGCGTCCGCGTAAAGCCGGTTCGTCGAGTCCTCCAGCGCGGCCAGCAGCGCGCGTTCCTGATCCGGGGGCAGGTAGCGGGGCAGCGGGTGCGGCAGCCTGGGGGCATCACGCGGGAAGACCAGCCGGCGGGCCGGGGCCTCGGGCCAGCCCCATTCAGTGATGGCGTCCAGGAAGATGCCCACCGACTGGATGCGCTGCTTGGCGGTGGACGCCGCGATCGGGGCGCCGGTGCGGTGGTTGACCGCCTCGGCCACCTCATTCAGGTAGGGCTCGACGTGTCGCTGCCGCTCCAGCAGCGCCAGCGAGGCCAGGCCCGGGTCGTGCCGGGCGAGGAACCGGCCGAAGTGCGCCAGGTCGGAGGCCGTGCTCTGCACCGAGGAACGGGCGTGCGTGCCCTGCAGCCGTTCCAGGTAGGCCACCATCGGCCGGCGCACCTGCGGGGGCACTCCGTCCAGGTGGCGTTCCCAGCTCCACCGGCCCAGCGTGGACCGCTTGGGCACCGGCTCGGCCGGTGCGCCGAGGTGGTAGATGACCGCGCGGGATGCGTAGAGAGCGTGGTGGTAGTGCTTGAGCGGACGGCCCAGCCGGGCTTCCCGTTCGGTAATCGCCTGCCCGAACTGCGCGAAGTCAGCGTCGGTCAGCTCCGCCAGGGGCTTGCCCGTCTGGATCAGCGCGCGGACGGCGATTTCGGAGGCCATGCCAGTGCGGGGCCGCGGCGAGTAACCCAGCACCTCCGCACCGGCCAGGAACCGCTTGATGTCGGGCCCGAGCGGGCTGGCCGCTGCCTCCCGCAAGATCACCGTCAGCTTGCGTTCCATCAGGTAGTCATAACCGGGATGCAGATGCCCGTGCAGCATCAGGAAGTTCAGCAGCGGCTGCAGCTGCGGCCGCGTGCCTGCCAGCCGGGCAGCCAGCGGCAGCCCGGCCCAGGCCTGCGGGTCGGGGAACCTGGCCAGGAAGCAGCGGGCACCGCTGTCGAAGGTCTTGTTGCCCGCCCCGCGCGCTGCCAGGCAGGCCAGGTAGGCGTCGTAGATCCCGGCGGCCTGCGGCGGAACCGTCGTCTTCACCGGCGGCATCAGCGGCCCGCCTGCCAGGCACGCTGGCGTTCCCGCGCGGCGTCGTAAGCGGCGCGCACATGCGCGGGCGCCAGATGAATGTAAGCGGCCGAGGAATCGACATGGTCATGTCCCATCAGCGCCTGCAGCACCGGCAGGTCCACCCCTGCCTCCGCCAGGGCAGTACCGAACGTATGCCGCAGCGCGTGCGGATGCCCGGCAGCCACCCCGGAGATCTCCCGGTGATAGCGGAACACCCGGCGCAGCCCGGCCGCCGTCAGCGGCTGCCCCCGATGCGGACCCTTCGCCACCACGAACAGCGCCCGGCTCGCGGTTTCCGGGCGCTCGGCCAGCAGATAGGACTGGATCAACCCGGCGACGTCGGGATCGACCGGCACGCGGCGTTCCTTGTCTCCCTTGCCCCTCACCCGCGCCCAGCCGCGGCCGATGTCGATGTCGGCGACCCGCAGGCCGAGCACTTCCGCCGAGCGCAGCCCCGACAGCAGCATCAGCCCGGCCATTGCGCGGTCCCGGTCGGTGCGGAAGCTGCCCAGCAGCGCGGCGGTCTCGGCGCGGTCCAGCCCGCGGGGCAGCCGCCGCGGCTCGCGGACCCGCAGCCTGGACCGCGGCTTCGGCTTGTCCAGGTGAGCCAGCAGCCCCGCGCGTTCCCCGGCAGCCGAGCGCCGCGCTGCCGGGCCCCTGGGCATTGGGTTAGCCGCATCCGGGTCGCGCATCGACCGGAAGCCGAACAAGCCCGAGATCGCCGCCAGCCGCCGGTTGACCGTGGCCGGGGCGAACCCGCTTGCGCGGCCGCTGGCCATCGAGATCACGTTGTCGTGCTGGCCGTCGCGGCGCTCGGAACGGCAGGCAGCCAGGTAGCGCACCAGCGCGTCAGTGTCCACCTCGTGCAGCGCCATGCCCTGCCCGGCCAGCCACCGGGCGAAGTGCAGCAGGTCGAACGCGTAGGAACGAACGCTGGCCGCAGAGTACCGCCGGTCGGCCAGGTAGCCCAGGAACTCGTTGCACAACTGCAGTCCGGCAGCGTCCCGCTGGCCTTCGATCTGCCACCGCTCGCCGCTCCCCGTCACCGTCAGAAAATCCGCGTCAGGCATGGAACACCAGTAACCGGATCTGACCCGCCTCAGTCAAGACGACACGCCGCAACACATCTCTAGCTGCGCTTTGTGTTGATGATCTGCTCAAACACTTCCTAGTGCCGGTACATGTTGGCCGGTTAAGGGGGGGTGGTTCGGCTTGCCGTTCTTCTGCTTGACGCCCAGGCGGCGCAGTTCGGCTTCCAGATGGTTGCGGCCGCCTTTGCCGCCGGCCAGCCGGGTGGTGAAGACCATGCCGTTATCGGTCAGCGTTGATGCCGGGGCTCCGTATCGGGTCACGGCGGCACGGAAGGCGGCGAGCACGGCCGGCCCGGTGACCCGGCGGTGGGCGGTGACCGACAGCGCATAGCGGGAGTGGTCATCGAGCCAGGTCAGGACTTCGGTGTCAGAGCCGCCGGCGAGCGGGTAGTGCGTGAAGTCGGACTGCCAGCACTCATTGGGCAGCTCGGCGGCGAACCTGATGCAGGACGATCTGGGCCGCTTGGCCAGGTCCGGGGTGACCAGCCCGGCCCGGGTCAGGTACCGGCTGACGGTCGCCGCCGACACCGTGACCTGGTGGTGGTGTTCCAGGTGCCAGGCGATGGTGTGCGGCCCGGCGTCCAGGCCCTGCCCGGCCAGCTCCTTGCGCAGGGCGACGATCAGCTCGATGGCAGCCGGGCTGACCGCGGACGGTGAGGTCTTCGGCCGCCGGGACCGCGGCTCAAAGGCTGCCTCCCCTTCGGCCTCATACCGGGCCAGCAGCACGTAAATCCAGGACCGGGCGACCCCGTAGGCGCGGGCCACCTCCCGGACCGGGCGCCTTTCGACAGTGACGGCGGTAATGACCAGCCGGGCCTTTGACATCCCGGCAGCGTCCGGCCAGCCAGCCCCTCACGCCCGCCGGCACGCCGGCTCGGTTGTCCTGTATGTCTTGAGACACCCTGTCCTCAATGTCCTGAAACAGGACACCGTCACCCGCTCCACCCAAGAACGCGCAGCTAGCGCGATGTTTTCCGTTTTCCACGCAAAAGCCGTCATGATGGCCGCTCGTCGCCGCGTGCCCGCTACGTGCCCGGTCGGCGGCGCTCAGCCTCGGCGGACTTGCTGATCTGGTCAACGATCATCTTGTCTCGCAGCGACGTACGGTGCTGGTAGATGTAGGCGG
>JASHXJ010000132.1 GCA_030043595.1 Trebonia sp. | reverse complement strand
GCCAGCTGCGGGTGCTCGCCTGCGACGCCGCCGCCGGCCCGGCTCAGCGGGTCAGCTCCGCGCGCCAGGTGCAGCTGACCGGAGGCGGCGGCACGAACATGGGCGCCGGCATCGCCGCCGCGTACGCGCTGCGGCCGCGCCCGGCCCTGACGGTCGTGCTGACCGACGGGTACACGCCCTGGCCGTCCGCCGCGCCGAAGGGGATGCGCGTGGTGGCCGGACTGCTCGGCGACGAGGCACCGGACGCGCCCGGCTGGGCGCGCTCGGTCCGCGTACCGCGGTCCGCATAGCCGGCTCCTCAGCGGCTGATCTTGCGCCACACCGGACGGGGGATCAGCCGCATCGCGGTTGCCAGGCCTGCCAGCGGTGCCGGGACCCACACCGTGGACTTCTTACCCCGCAGTGCCGCCGCGACCGCGATGCCGACCGCCCGCGGCGTGGTCGCCAGCGGGGCCGGGTCCATACCCTCGGTCATCCGGCCCGTCACGAAGCCCGGCCGGACGAGCAGCAGCCGGACACCGGTGCCGTGCAGTTCGTCGGCGAAGCCCCGCGCGAACGCGTCAAGGCCTGCCTTGGCCGCGCCGTACACCGGGTTGAACTTGCGCGGGCGGACCGCGGCCACCGATGACAGCACGACGATCGTGCCGCTGCCCCGCTGCCGCATGTGCCCGCCGAACGCGAGCAGCGCGGTGACGTGCCCGGTGAAGTTGGTCTCGATCATGCCGGCCGCGAGGCGCACGTCGCGCTCGGCCTGCTCTTGCGGGATCAGGATCCCGGTCGCCGCGATCACCAGGTCGGGAACGCCCCCGGCGCAGATCTCATCGGCGAACGCCTGATGGCTCGCGGTGTCCATGGCGTCATAGCGCGCCACGGTCACCGGGCGGTGCAGCGTCTTGCCGGCCGCCGCGAGCCGCTGCCCGTCGCGGCCCGCGAGGATCACCTCCACGTCAGCCCCGGGGTCGAGCGCGGCCAGGATCGCCAGGCCGATCTCGCTCGTGCCGCCGAGCAGCAGGACGCGCGAGCGCGGGATGGGGCCGGCGCGGTGATTCGTCATGCTGACTCCGGCCTACTCCGCGTACAGGCCGGCGCAGAACAAGGCCAGCCACGCCAGTTCACAGCAGAGCATGACCCCGTCCCGCATGATCAGGTCCTCGACGGGGCGGATCGTGCGGCGCGCGGTGAGCACGCCGAACCTGGCCAGCGCGGCGGCCAGCGGCAGCGCGCTCGCCAGGTGCCAGCCCCGGGCAGCCGTGTCCTCGCTCGCCGCCCACATCAGGTAGGTGGCGAGCATGCCCGCCCCGACCAGCAGCTGCCCCACCCGGAGCACGCCCGGCCGGTACCAGCGCATCACGGGACGGTGCGCCGCGGCGTCCGCGCCCAGGCTCCTGAGCTCGGTATAGCGCTTGGCGACCGCGACGCCGAGCGCGCCGAGGCTGCAGACGAGCAGGAACCAGACGGACAGCTTCACGTGGGTGGCCGCGGCGCCGCCGAGGACGCGCAGCAGGAACCCGGTCGTGACGAGCGCCATCTCGACGTAGGGAACGTGCTTGAGCCGCGCGGAGTAAAGAAACGACGAGCACAGGTAGGCGGCGGCCGTCGCGATGAGCAGCGGCTCACGGATCACCACGCCCGCGGCGATCGCGCAGCCGGCCGCCGCCGCGGCGAGCACGAGCGCGTGCCGGGCGGCCAGGGCGCCCGCGGCGACCGGGCGGTTGCGCTTGACGGGGTGCCGCCGGTCGCGTTCGGCGTCGGCGACGTCGTTGACGAAGTACACCGCCGCCGAGGCGCAGCCGAAGGCGACCATGGCCAGCAGCGCGTAGCCGAGGCCGTCGTCGCGGCCCAGCGTGGCGGCGGCGAACGGCGCGGCGAACACCAGCAGGTTCTTCGGCCACTGCCGGGGCCTGGTAGTGCGGATGACCGCGGTCAGCCAGCGCGCGGGCGACAGCGGGAGGGCTGTCGCCACCGCTGCCTGCGGCCCTGTGTCCGCGCTAGGGGCCAGTGTCCTGTCGATGGTCACCGCGCGTACACCGCGGTGAAGTCACGGCTGTAGACCGAGTAGTACCGGTACGGAGTCGGCTGCTGCGTGGGCAGCAGGGCGACCGGCGTCGGATCTGCCGGGTTACCGTCAGCCTGGTAGTACTCGTAGTTCATCCACGCCGGGTTGATGTCAAGCTCCATGCCCTCGACCACGCCGGCCCGCTGCAGCAGCTCCGCGAGGTCAGAGACATCGAGCGCGGGGCCGTACACGAAGATGATCCGGCCGTCCCTGGTGATGCCGACGCCGGAGCGCCATACGTAGTAGCCGCCGCCCAGCGTCGCCCCCCAGTTACTCTCCACGTCCTGATTGACGCTGGCGGGCACCTTGCCGTTGTCGACGATCAGCTTGAGGTTCTGCCGCACGCCCTCGACCTGGGAGGTCATCCGGACGCCGCGGTCCCACGCGCCGATCTCGATCGTGCCGTTCTTGTAGTAGACGACCGACGCGGCGCCCGGGACGAGGGTGCCGTCGTACTCGCCGTTGAGATAGAAGCCGCCCATAGCGCTGTCCAGCTTGAAGCCGCCGTTGAACGTGGCGAGCAGCCCGGTGCGGTCGCCCGGCGGGATCCACGGCTGCTCCCCCCAGTTGCCGGGACCAGGGTCCTCCGCTCCGGGGTGCAGCTGGAACCTGACCAGCCGCTGGTCCATGGACACGATCCCGTTGACGTAGGACGTGTAGGTGGCGTCACGCAGGAACGTGGTGAAGATGGCCGGCTCGCCGTGCACCTTCTCGACCACCCGCCATTCGCCCTCGCCGGGCAGCGGCGGTCCGGCCAGCGACTGCAGCCGGGCCGGGATGTCAGGCTGGAAGCCGGTGTGGTGCTTGCCCTTCGGCTTGACCGTGCTGACAGCCTCGCCGGAGGGCACAGCCAGTGAGAAGGACGGCTTGCCGCCGACCTTGGGCGGGTCGTAGGTGAGCCATTCGCCGAACGTGACGACGGGACCGAGGTAGTGGTCGCGTGCCCATTCGGCCAGTTTGCCGGAAAGGGTCAGGCCGTTATTCGCGGTAAGCGCCTGTCCGACCGAGAACGAGACCCAGATGAAGAACACCCCGATAAGCGCGCCGATTACCCGTACCGTCGGCCGCCGGGCGAACCTGCGCAGGCGGCGGAAGCGCATCTTGCGGTGGCGCGGGGCGCCGGGCCCGTCGCCGCGCTGGGGATCCCGTCCCTGCTCCTCCGGCCACTCCTGGCGGGCATCCGTGGGCACCGGTCGCCGCATATCGGTTTTCCTTCCCCGCGTAGCTGATTCCCCGCAAGCTACCCACCGCAGATTAAGAAAACATTACGTGCGCATTCCGCACTGACGGTTTACCCCGGGTGCTTATCCGTGCTCTCTGCGGCGGCTAGGTCCCCGCGCTGAACTCAGAATATGCGGTCGGTAATCCGGTGCGGACTTGACCGGACGGGTCCCGTCCAGTCGGCCTCCCTGATCGCCTTCATCGCCAGCTTGCGGGTCGCCGGATCCATCCGGTCGATGAACAGCACGCCGTCGAGGTGGTCGGTCTCGTGCTGCAGGCAGCGCGCGAGCGTCTCGGTCCCCACGACCTGCACCGGGTCGCCGCGGTCGGTAAGGCCCCGGGCCACGGTGTTCAGCCGCCGCTTTACGTCGAAGTAGATGCCAGGGAACGACAGGCACCCCTCCTCGCCGTCCTGCTCCGCATCGTCGGGGAAGTTCAGCTCGGGGTTGACCAGGTAGCCGCGCTCGCTGCCCACCGCGTAGCCGAACACCCGCAGCCCGACCCCGATCTGCGGTGCGGCGAGCCCGGCGCCCTGCGCGTCTCGCAGCGTCTCCGTCAGGTCCCTGACCAGGTTGCGAAGCTGCTTGTCGAAGTCGGTGACGGGATCGGCGACGGTGCGCAGCACAGGGTCGCCGAACAGCCGGATGGGGCGGACTGACATGTCTTCGAGGTTAGCTCCTGACGTCGGCTAGCACACTGCATAGCAACTTACTTGACAGAAGTCTAGAAAGAAATATATAAGTTGAGTTGTAAGTTACTTACGAACGGAGGGTGAGGCCAGGGTGGCGGCCCTCCTAGGAGGCAGCGATGTACCTGACTACTCTCGACCCGATCACGCGGGACTTCGACCGGCTCGTGCGGCGGGCCTTCGGCCCCGTCAGCTTCGGCACGACCTTCGCCCCGGCCCTGCCGATGGACACGGTGCGGCGCGACGGCGAGCTCGTGCTGCGGTTCGACGTACCGGGCATTGACCCGGAGAAGATCGACGTCACGGTCGACCGCGGCGTGCTCACGGTCAGCGCCACGCGCGAGGAGACCCGTACCGAGGGCGAGTCCGCGGTGGTCCGCGAGCGCCTGTTCGGCAGCTTCACCCGGCGCGTGCGCCTGTCTGACAACCTGGACGCGGACGCGATCGAGGCGACCAACCACGACGGCGTGCTCGAGATCCGGATTCCGGTTCGCGAGGAGGCCAAGCCCCGCAAGATCGAGGTGGGCACCGACAAGGAGCTGGCCAGCTAATCAGCTGACCGCTATGACGAGCGGCCGGCGGGGCGAGGAGCACTGCCGGCCGCTTACCATCGGCTGGGAAGCGCTCGGGAGGTGAGCAGACGTGGAACCGTTCGAGGAAGAGAACATCCCGCTGTTCACGGTGGGACAGGTCGCCGAGATGCTCGCGGTCAAGCAGGCATTCCTGCGCCGCGTCGACGAGCTCCGGGTCGTCTCCCCGCAGCGCTCGGCGGGCGGCCAGCGCCGCTACACCCGAGTGGAGATCCGGATCATCCGGCAGGTCGTGAGCATGGCCGACGAGGGCATGACGATGTCCGCCATCCGCCGGATCATCGAGCTCGAGCAGGAGATCGCCGAGGTGAGCAGGCAGCGCGACGAGCTCGTCGCGCGGCTGACCGTGGTCAGTGCCGAGCGTGACAGGCTGGCCCTGCGGCTGAGCACGCTGCTCAGGAGAGACGGCCCGGACCGTTCGGACGAAGAATAGGACGAAGCCCGTCGAGGACAGCGGCATCGTCGATGGTGGAAGGCACCGGCTCGTCCCTGCCGTTGGCGATGCCCCGCATGGTCTTGCGCAGGATCTTGCCCGAGCGCGTCTTCGGTAGCCCCGGTACGACATCGAGCCTGCTCAGCGTGGCGATCGCGCCGATCCTCATCCGGATCATCTGGGCGAGCTCCGCCGCCAGGGCGTCGGGGTCGGCGGTAACGCCAGCCTTGAGGACCACGAAGCCGCGCGGGACCTCGCCCTTGAGCTCGTCGTTCACCCCGAAGACCGCGCACTCCGCGACCGCCGGATGGCTGGCGAGCACCTCCTCCATCTCGCCCGTGGACAGCCGGTGCCCGGCCACGTTGATCACGTCGTCGGTGCGGCCCATGACGTACAGGTAGCCGTCGGCGTCGCGGAAGCCGCCGTCGCCTGTCAGGTAGTAGCCGGGGTACCTGCTGAGGTACGCGTTCGCGTAGCCCTCGTCGTTGTGCCAGAGCGTGGGCAGGCAGCCGGGCGGCATCGGCAGCCTGATGACGATCTGGCCGGTCTGGCCGGGCGGCACCTCATTGCCCTCGTCGTCGAAGATCCGCACGTCGTAGCCGGGCACGGGCATGGTCGGCGAGCCGGGCCTGGTGGGGAGCTTCTCCAGGCCCATCGGGTCGGCGGCGATCGCCCAGCCGGTCTCGGTCTGCCACCAGTGGTCGACCACCGGGACGCCGAGCAGCTGACCCGCCCAGCGGTACGTCTCCGGGTCGAGACGCTCGCCGGCCAGGAACAGGTACCGGAACCCGGCCAGGTCGTACCTGACCATGAGCTTGCCGTTCGGGTCCTCCTTGCGGATCGCGCGGAACCCGGTCGGCGCGGTGAACAGGGTTTTCACCCGGTGCTCCTCGGCCACCCGCCAGAACGCGCCCGCGTCCGGGGTGCCGACCGGCTTGCCCTCGTACAGGACCGTGGTGCAGCCGGCGAGCAACGGCGCGTAGACGATGTAGGAGTGGCCGACCACCCACCCGATGTCTGACGCCGCCCAGAACACCTCTCCGGCGTGCGTGTCGTACACGTTGCGCATCGACCAGGCGAGCGCGACCGCGTGTCCGCCGTTGTCCCTGACGACACCCTTCGGCTTCCCTGTCGTGCCCGAGGTGTACAGGATGTAGAGCGGATCGGTGGCTGCCACCGGCACGCACTCGTGCGGCTGGGCGTGCGCCATGAGCTCGTGCCAGTCCAGGTCTCGTTCGGCCATTCCGGCGGCCGCCTGCGGACGCTGCACGATGACCGTGTGCTCGGGCTTGTGCTCGGCCTCCTCGATGGCCTTGTCGATGATCGGCTTGTACTCGATGACCCGCGTGACCTCGATCCCGCAGGACGCGGACACGATCAGCCTGGGCTTGGCGTCGTCGATCCTTACGGCGAGCTCGTGCGCCGCGAACCCGCCGAACACGACCGAGTGCACGGCACCGAGCCGCGCGCACGCGAGCATCGCGACCACTGCCTCCGGGATCATCGGCATGTAGATGACCACGCGGTCGCCGCGCGCTATGCCCAGGCCATGCAGGACGCCGGCGAACCTGGCGGTCTCGTCGCGCAGCTCCCGGTAGGTGTAGGTGCGCTTGACGCCGGTGACCGGGGAGTCGTAGATCAGCGCCTTCTGGTCCGCGCGCCCGCCCTCGACATGGCGGTCGAGGGCGTTATGGCAGGTGTTCAGCGTGCCGCCGAGGAACCACCGGTAGAACGGCGGGTTGCTGTCGTCCAGGATGGTTTCCGGCTCGGTGTACCAGTCGATGGCGCTGGCCGCCTCGGCCCAGAAGCCCGTGGGATCGGTGAGGCTGCGGCGGAAGACGTCCTTGTATCTGCCCATAAGCGGCAGCGTAAGCCTGTTCTCGCCGCGCTGCCTAGCGCGGGTCTAGTTCACCCGGCACAGGATCTCGCCGCTCACGACGGCGAACCATCCGTCTTGGTCCGCGGCCCAGGCTCGCCAGCCGTCGGCGATCCTTTCGAGGTCCTGAGCCGTGGCGTAGCCGCCGCCGACCGCCCGCTCCGCGTAGGACGACATGACCGTGCGGTCCGCCCACAGGCCGCCCCACCAGGCGCGTTCCTCCGGCGTCGCGTACGTCCAGGTGGACGACGAGATGGTGACATCCGTCAGCCCGGCCGCCCTGGCCCAGACGTGCAGCCTGCGGCCGGCGTCGGGCTCGCCTCCGTTGCCCCTGGCCACCTTCCGGTACAGGGCCAGCCAGTCGTTCAGGGCCGGCACGTCCGGGTACCAGACCATGGCGCCGTAGTCGCCGTCCCGTGCCGCGATCAGCCCGCCGGGCCTGGTGACGCGCCGCATCTGTGCTAGCGCCCCGACCGGGTCGCCCAGGTGCTGCAGCACCTGGTGGGCGTGTACCACGCAGAAGGTGCCGTCCGGGTAGCCGAGCGCGTACACGTCGCCCGTCGCGAAGTCGACGTTGGCCCTGCTCCCGGCTTGCTCGCGCGCCTGCTCAAGGACGCCCGGCACCGTGTCGATGCCAGTCACGCGGCCCTTGGGGACCCGGTCGGCCAGGCCAGCGGTGATCGTGCCCGGGCCGCATCCGACGTCGAGGATCCGCATGTCCGGCTCGAGGTGCGGCAGCAGGTACGCGGCGGAATTCCCGGCCGTGCGCCAGCGGTGCGACCGCAGCACCGACTCGTGATGACCGTGGGTGTAGACCTCTGGCATACGGCCATGCTAGAAGTCGTCTTATATACCGATCAAATGCGTCTCATTATATGGACTGCGCGTACCGGTCGGCGAGCGCGCGCGGCGCGCAGGCCAGCCAGCCGTCGACGAGGACGTCCCTGAGCGCCTTCGGTTCGACCCTGTCGAGCTGGACCAGGATCGCGCTGTATCCGTCGAAATGCGGGATCGTGAAGAAGGCGTCCGGGTTCGCGGCGAGGACGGCTTCTTTCTCGGCCAGGTCAGCCGTGCGGATCGCGAGGATCGGCCCTTCGGGCGGGGTCTGGCTGCCGAACCGCTTGATGTCGGCCTTGCTGAACGGGCGTTCCCATGCGAACGTCTTGCCGCCGACCTGCCAGGTCCGCAGGCCATGGCGGTGCTTGTCCTCGCCCACGGTCACCTCGGGCAGTGCGGCGGCCAGCCGGGCTACGTCGTCGTAGGTCTGCACGCCTTCCACGGTACTGCCGCGGACCCGCCATGGCCTCGCGGCGCGTTCGCCCGCTGGCACGCCCTCGTGATTGTGCGCTGTCCGGCCCCTCCAGGGGTGCCTAATAACGCACGAAGATCCGGTGGAAGACGGTCAGTGCCGGTTCGGCCGGCGTCTGGATCCCGGCTGATGACCGTGGCTCCCGCCATGCTCTGCCTTGTGGCCAGGCTGTTCTGGCGCGTGACCGGAAGGGTGTTCGGTCCGCTGCTCGGACCCGCGAGCAGCCCGCTGGGACCGGTCCCCGAATCCGTACACACGTATGAAGATCAGCAGGATCAGGGCGATGACGACGACGATAAATATCCATCCGTAGGGGATGTGATTGGCGATCCTCGGAATGATCGCGACGCCGGTCATCGTTACCGTGCTCCTGCTGAGTAGCTACATGCGGCCGGATCCACGCAGTCACGATACGTCTTAAGTGCCTTGCGGTCTACCTGAATGACCTGCGCCCCGACCGCGACTCGAACGCGGGACCTACCGCTTAGGAGGCGGTCGCTCTATCCACTGAGCTATCGGGGCTCACCGGACACCCAGCTTACCGGGAAAAGGCGCGGCCGCCGCCCGCCTCGGGCGGCGGCCGGGCCGCGTGAGGCGCCCGGTCTACGGATATTCGCATCGGGGCCCGATGCGGTGCCGGGTAGCATCGAGGCAGGCTCGCCGTGGGAACTCCCCCATCGGGCGCCACCGCTACATCCGATCCCAGCGCAACGTGAGGCAGCAACCGTGTCCCAGATCCGTATCCACATGCTCGACCGCCAGGCTCAGCGGACGGAGCATGCGGTGACGACCGGGACTACGGCCGCAGACCTGTACGCGGAGGACCGGGACGTGGTGGTCGCGCGGGTCAACGGCCAGCTGCGCGACCTGGCGTGGGAGCTGGCCGACGGCGATCTCGTCGAGCCGGTCCGTGCCGGTACGGACGAGGGCCGCGCGGTAATCCGGCACTCCACCGCGCATGTCATGGCGCAGGCGGTACAGCAGGCCTTCCCCGGCGCCAGGCTCGGCATCGGGCCGCCGATCGAGAACGGCTTCTACTACGACTTCGACGTGGCCCAGCCGTTCACCCCCGACGACCTGAAGGCGATCGAGGCGCGGATGCGCGACATCGTCAGGCAGGGGCAGCGCTTCGTCCGCCGCGAGGTCAGCGACGACCAGGCACGGTCGGAGCTGGCGGGTGAGCCGTACAAGCTTGAGCTGATCGGCATCAAGGGCCAGGCGGCGGCCGACGAAGAGGCATCCACCGAGGTCGGCGCCGGCGTGCTGACCATCTACGACAACGTCGACGCCAAGACCGGCGAGCTGCGCTGGAAGGACCTGTGCCGCGGCCCGCACGTGCCGACCACGAGGCACATCCCCGCGTTCAAGCTGATCAGGAACGCGGGCGCGTACTGGCGGGGCAACGAGAAGAACCGGCAGCTGCAGCGGATCTACGGCACCGCGTGGGAGTCACGGGCGGCCCAGGACAGCTACCTCACCATGCTGGAAGAGGCCGAACGGCGCGACCACCGCAAGCTCGGCGCGGAGCTCGACCTGTTCTCCTTCCCCGTCGAGATCGGTTCGGGGCTGCCTGTCTTCCATCCCAAGGGCGGCATCATCCGCCGGGTGATGGAGGACTATTCCCGGCGGCGGCACGAGGAGGCCGGCTACGAGTTCGTCAACACCCCGCACCTGACCAAGGAGGACCTGTTCATCACCTCCGGCCACCTGGAGTGGTACAAGGACGGGATGTTCCCCCCGATGGAGCTGGACGGGGCGACCTACTACCCCAAGCCGATGAACTGCCCCATGCACATCCTCATCTACCGCTCGCGGGGGCGGTCCTACCGCGAGCTGCCGCTGCGGCTGTTCGAATTCGGCACCGTCTACCGGTACGAAAAGTCCGG
>JASHXJ010000131.1 GCA_030043595.1 Trebonia sp. | reverse complement strand
GAGATCAGCACTCCGGCCAGCAACCCCGCCGCCGCGATCCCCGCGGCTTCCAGCGAGCCCGCGACCACGTTGGCCGCCGTCAGCTGATCGGGCGTCGCGGAAACCGACGGGATCAGCGCGGACTGCGCCGGGCGGGTCGCAGTGACCGCGGTGGCGGCTATCACGGCGGCCGCGTAAGCCGCCAGCTGCGCGCCCGCGATGACCGCCGCAGCCGTGCCCGCCATCGCCGCTGCCTGCGCCAGGTACCCGCCGGCGAGCAGAACCACCGGCGAGCGC
The DNA here is from genome assembly GCA_030043595.1 of Trebonia sp. Classification (GTDB taxonomy): domain Bacteria; phylum Actinomycetota; class Actinomycetes; order Streptosporangiales; family Streptosporangiaceae; genus Trebonia. Next base: position 21,072 of record JASHXJ010000131.1, on the reverse strand, counting down.
CGGTCAGCAAGGGACGCCGCCACCGGAGCCACCACCGCGGCCGGCACCAGCTGCGCCACCGCCACCAGCCCCGCGATCGCGGCCCCGCCCCGGCTGTAGGCGAAGACCAGCATGGCGATCCACACCGCGTACTCGGCGAGGATGAACAGCGCGTACGCTGCCAGCACGCGCAGCAGCGCCGCGTTGCCCGCCAGCGAGCGGAAGGCACGTAGCCGGCGGCCACTGGAGCTGCCACCCACCCAGTTCCTCCCCAGGCTTCTCGCCGGCCGGCTGCCTCCCGCGCAGCCAGAAGACCTCCTGATTGCACCACCACCACCGCGACCAGGCAACCCGTGCACAGCCGCTACGCCTCGTTCGGATGAAAATCAAGATCCCTATCCCGAACGAGCAGTGCCGCCTCCCGGCAGTCCCCGACTCTGCCACGAACGCGACCGCTTTCCCGCACCATCGCGCGGTGCTTTCAGCCACGGTCCGATTCACATGGATCGATCTACAATCCCCGGTCCGGCTTCAGGATGTTATGAAGACTCTCCCGACCCTTCTTCACGAGGAGAGGCATATGAAACGGGTCACCGTCTGTCTTGGCGTGGTGGTCCTGGTCCTGGTCACCGGCTGCGCCTCCGGCAACTCCCGCTCCGAGCCAGCGGCAGGCGGCAGTCTTCCGCCGCCACCGGCCTCGGTGTCCTCGATGCAGGCACCCCCCGGGGACGTCGCCCTGATCGTGGCCGAACCGGATGGAGTGGCCTACTCCTACGTGCAAGGGTCCCTGGCCGCCGCCTACCTCCAGACTGGCCCGGCAACAGTCGAGTACACCAACTGGTTGCCCGGCGGCCAGATCGAGGCGACGGGAACTGAGACCTGTGTCAGCAGTCAGGACGTACGTACGACAATGAGCTCGCCGATCAAGGGACTCGCATCACTGAGCCCGCTCGTCGACAAGGCAATCCCCGATCACTATCTGTGCTCAGAAGGCATTACGGCGGTTAAGGCCTCGATCGATTTTGTTGACAGCAACTTCAACACCGGGAGCACAACGCCGGTCGATGTGGTCTACGTCAAGTAGCGGGGGAGCGGGCGCAGGCGCAGTGATCCGGCCGGCCCTATCGTGGCCGCCAGCAACCGCAGCTGAAAATGATGCGCCGGGCAGGCAAACTCGTCATGATCGTGACATGACGAGTTGCAGGGTTCGGCTGGCGGCGGACGGGGTTCGCGATGCCGCCCGGTGAGCACGGCCGCGAGCTGCGGGCCGAGGTGCCACAGGGAAGCATCGTCGGGTGGCAGGCCGGCTCCGGACCCTGGGTGCTTGTCCTGCATGGCGGGCCCGGCCTGTCGGACTACACGCAGTCGCTCGCTGCCGAGCTCCAGGATGGCTTCAGCGTGCTCCGGTACCAGCAGCGCGGCCTGGCTCCGTCGGTCACGTCCGGGCCGTTCGACATCGAGCGGCATGTCGCGGACGCGGTCGCCGTCCTGGACGCGGCCGGGGCCGAGCGCGCCTATGCCGTCGGCCACTCCTGGGGCGGGCACCTGGCCATGCACCTGGCGGTCGCCCACCCGGACCGGCTGCTCGGCCTGGTAGTGGTCGACCCGCTGGGCGCCATTCCTGACGGCGGAGCCGCCGACATGGCGCAGAACCTGGCCAGCCGGATGTCACCTGCGCAGCTGGCGCGGGCAGCCGAGCTGCAAGAGAAAGAGGCAGCGGGCAAGGCCACCGAGGAGGATGCCCTGCAGGCCCTGGCCAACGTCTGGCCCGGGTACTTCGCCAAGCCGGAGCAGGCTCCGCCGATGCCGCCCATGGGCCTTTCCACCGATTGCCACGCCGGGACGTTCTCCTCGATCCAGCGGCACTTCGAGCGCAAGACGCTCGAGCACGGCCTGCCGTCGCTGCGCATGCCGGCCGTCCTGGTGCTGGGCGCTGGCAGCCCGATCCCGAACGGATACGGCATCAGCACCGCCGCGCTCATTCCCGGCGGCCGCCACCGGGTCGAGCCCGATTGCGGGCATCTTCCCTGGCTCGAACGCCCCGGATCGGTGCGCGCGGCCCTGGACAGCATCTGCTGTTAGCTGTCGGTGCAGGCTCGTCAAACTGGCGCAGCCGAGTCCCACGTGCTGCCGTTCCAGTGCAGGATGACCATTCTCGCTTTCTCTTGCGATGTGTACGGCGGCATGTAGCCGACCGCCCATGCGCTGGTGGGTGAGGTCACGGCCAGGCCGAAGATGACGGCGGTGTTCGCCGGCGGGGGCGTGAACTGCCACCCGGCGCCGGTCCAGCGCAGCAGCAGCGGCAGCAGCTGGCCGTTCGCGCACGCCAGTGCGGTGGTGCAGTAGTCTCCGGCCAGCCAGGCGACGTGCCCGGACACGGCCAGGGCGCTCACCTGTCCGCCTCGGTCCCCGAAGTGCGTCTGCACCAGCGGGATGGGCACCGTCGTCCAGTCGCGGCCGTTCCACAGCCCGGCCACCGAGCCGGCCAGCCACGCGTAGTCGGTGGCGGTGGCCGCTACCGCGATGGGGTCGCCGGCGCTGGCCGGGGCGGATGGCACCTGGCTCCAGGACGAGCCGTTCCAGTGCAGGACGAACCCTGCTGCATAGTCCCCCTGGTCGGACAGGAAGACGCCAGCGGCCCACGCGTTGCCGGCGGAGGTCGCCGACACCCCGGTGAGCTGCGCGCCCCCGCCGGCCGGCGCCGCCAGCCTGGGCAGCGGCACCCGCTGCCATACGCTGCCGTTCCAGTGCAGGGCGATCGGCCGGACGGTGGAGGGAAGGTGCGTGGGCGAGGTGAAGTAAAGGCCGACGGCCCAGGCGTTGCCGGGCGAGGTCACCGAGACCGAGGACAGGTAGCTGTCCGATGGGACGGGAGAGGGCACCGCCCGCCAGGCCCGGCCGTTCCACTGCAAGATCACCGGCGTCGACCACTTGCTGCCGGCAGGGCGGGTCGAGCCGAGGACCCAGGCGTTGGCGGGCGAACTGGCGGCGACCGCCTCCAGCGCGGCAGCCGCCGGGACCCCGGCCGTGACGCTGCTCCACTTGCTCCCGTTCCAGTGCACGATGACTGGCGTCTGGGCGTTGTTGCCGACGGCCCAGGCATTGCTGGCCGAGGTGGCGGCCACCGCCTTGAGCATGCCGTCGGCGGTGTAGCCGGTACTGTCCGGCGGCACGCAGCCGCCCGTGATCAGCACGACGAGCGAGGCGGTAATGAACGCGGAACGCATGCCGAGCGCGCGCATTGCCAAGCCCCCTCCAGTGGCCTCCCATTCGTATGAGTACACCATCTGCGCCGCCGTACCCGGCGCCGTTTTCACCGGTTGCGGATACCGGGTCCTGACGAGTCGTTTCGCGGCGGGCGCCGGGCCGGGTCCACGGGCTGGCCGCGCACCAGCCTGCCGCCGGAGTAGACGGCGCGGATGTTGTCCTTGAGGCGGGCGAAATCGAATGCGTCCCCGGCAACGATGACGATGTCGGCGCGCTTGCCGGGGGTGAGCGTCCCGGAGTCGGCGTGGACGCCCAGCAGCTCGGCGGCCGAGCTTGTCGTCGCGACCAGCACGTCGCGCGGGCTCATGCCGCCAGCGGCCATCAGCGCCAGCTCGCGGAGATTGCCCCCGTGCGGCCCGACGCCGCTGTCAGTCCCCATCGCTATCTTGACGCCTGCTGCCGCGGCGGCGGCGAACGACGCGTTGTGAGCTTCGATGACGGCTTCGGCCTTGGCCGCCACGCCATCGGGCAGCTGCGCGCCGTCCCTGACTGCCTCGAGCACGCTTGCGGGCGCTGTCAGGGTCGGGACCAGCCACGTTCCGGCCTCCAGCATCATCGCGATGGCCTCATCGTCGAGATAGATCCCGTGCTCGATGGACCGGACGCCCGCCCGCACGGCAGCCTTGATGCCGTCGGTCGCCAGGGCGTGCGCCATGACCGGCAGCCCGGCCGCGGTGGCCTCGGCCATCAGCGCCGCCAGCTCGTCGGGACGGAAATGGGCGTGCCGCGGATCATCGCGAGGGGAGAGCACGCCGCCCGATGTGCACACCTTGATGACGTTGGCCCCGGCGCGGATGATCTCCCGCACCCGCTTGCGCATCTCCTCCGGGCCGTCGACGATTCCCGGCGGCCGGCCGGGATGGGCGACCAGCAGCGGGGCGGCCAGTCCCGACGGCAGCCAGCCGTCCCCGTGGCCCGCTGTCTGGCTCAGGATCGTGATCGCGATGCGCATGCGCGGCCCGTCGATGAGGCCGTCGTCGACGGCTTGCTGAATGCCCAGGTCTGCCCCGCCCGCGTCCCGCACGGTGGTGATGCCGCAGTCCAGGGTGGCGGCAAGGTTGCGGGCTGCCTCGTAGAACTGGTAGGAGAAAGGCCGCTGCAGACGCCGCAGGAAGTCGGTCCCCGAGCTGGTCACGTGGACGTGACAGTCGAACAAGCCCGGAACGAGCGTGCACCCGCCGGCATCGACGCCGTCGTCACCGTCCAGCCCGGTGCCCACCGCTACGATGCGCCCGTCCTCGAACGCCACGTCACCATCGGCGACCGGGCTGCCGGTGCCGTCGAAGACGCGCCCGCCGTAAACGACCGTTCTGCTCATCCGCCGCCGTCTCAGCTGGCGGGGGGCGCCGGCGGCAGCCCGGCCGGACCCATGAAGGCGAACACCTGGTCGGTGCCAGGAAGCAGCAGCAGGCCATCGGCGGCCGTCGGCGTCGGGAAGTGGTTCGCGAACGCGCCGAAGGGAATCGAGACGACCTGCTTCCCGTTGGCCGGGTTGAGGCCGTGCACCGCGTCGTCGTGTCCAATCGTCCAGACCAGCCCATCAGCGATAATCGGCCCGCCGCCAGCACCGTCATTGTCGGTCCACAGTTGCTTCAGGTACGGGGCCTTGGCCGAAACCCTGATCGCCGTCACTCCGTTCGGGCAGGGTACGTACACGACCGAGCCCATCACCGCGTGTCCGCCGTCAGGGTTGCCCTGGCACACCGGAAGCGACGCGACCTCGCCATCCTCGCCACCGAGATGCCCCTGACGCAGCAGGTAGGCGATGTCGGTCTTGCCGATCTGGAACACGAAACCGTCCACGAGCGCGGGGTCCCCGGTTCCGAGGTCGAGGTCGCCGCCGCTCAGCTGCTGCCAGTCACTCAGGTAGAAGATCGACTCGAGGTGCATGGTCGGCGACAGCTCGAGCACTGCGTCGCTGTCGTCGTACGGCTGGCCGGCACCGAGGTTGTAGCCATCAGCGCTGGCCACGTAGATGTTCCCCTGAGGGTCGACGACCGGAGGGCTGCCGCCCATCCATACCGCTCCCCGGTCCTTGCCGCTGCCGATCTGGAAATAGTCCAGCGGCCCTCCCGTCTCCGGGATCGAGACGACGTAGCCGTGAGCGGGACCGTTCGGGCCGGGACAGTCGCCGAAGTTCTGGCCGTAGGCGATGACCACGCGACCGTGGTCGAGCGTCAGCCCTGGCCGCTGCAACTGCGCGAGCTGGTCCTCGCCAGCGCTGGGCATCGCCGACTGGCTCAGCTCCACCTTGCCCGTGAACAAGTCGAGCCCGAACAGGCGGTGCGACGCCTCCACGCCCCCCGAGGAAGAGGGGCCTTTTATCAAGGTGTCCGCGTCGACGAAGATCTCGTGGCGTGCCAGGTCGATCACCGGGGTGCCCGTAATGCCGACCACGGGCGAGATGTCTCCGCACGGCAGGTCACCGGATGGCACTGGGTTCGCCAGGTGGCGAGACCACAGAATGTGCCCGGTGCGCGCGGCCATCACGTAGACGGTGTCATTCTCGGTCGCCGCGACGATGCGGCCGTCAGCTACGAGCGGCTCGCCGTACAGCTGTCCGTCCAGGATCGGCGAAATCCAGGCCTGCCGTGACGGGAGCAGCTTGATCTGCGCGGCCTGGACGCCGGTCGCCTCAGCATTGCCGTGGTAGACCGTCCAGTTGGCGCCGGACGGCACGGTGGCCGCCGACGAGGACACAGAGCCCGAGGCCGCTGCGCCGGGACCGAGGCTGGTTGTGCCGGGATGCCCGACCGCAGGGCTGTCGGACGACCCAGAACAGGCCGAGCAGGCCACCGCCAGCACTCCTATGGCAGCGACGAGCGTGCCTTTCCTCATGGTGATCGCTCCCGTCTATCCAGGCGGATAAAGCGGACCGTCGGCCGAGATTGCACATCCCAGACTGCCAGAACGAGCGGTCCCCCGAACGGCCTGTCGTCGAACTGCCTCACCCGGCGGGGCTATCAGACTGCAAGCAGACCGCGCCGGGATGTCATGGCTGCCCGGGAACGTGAACCGACCAGCCAGCGGACCGCCACAGGCCGGCGTCGAGCGTGCACCTGGCGTCGACGATCACCGGCCTGGCGACGACCTCCGCCAGCCCCGACGGGTCGATGGCCCGGTAGTCGGACCACTCGGTCAGGTGCAGCACGACTTCGGCGTTCTCCGCCGCTTCGTGCACGGAGTCCGCATATCTAACGTCCGGCCGGGTTCTCGCCGCGTTCGGCATTGCCACCGGGTCGTGTGCGGAGACCAGCGCCCCCCCGGCCGAGAGCCGTGCGCAGATGTCCAGGCTGGGTGAATCCCTGATGTCATCGCTGTTGGGCTTGAACGCCACGCCCAGGACTGCGACGCGCTTGCCGGCCAGGTCACCGCCCACGGCCTCCCGAGCCAGCTCGAAGACGCGGTCGCGGCGGCCCAGGTTAATCGCATCGACCGTGGTCAGCAGGTCGACGAGCAAGCCGACACCGTTGTCCGCGGCCGTGCTCCGGAAAGCGCGGATGTCCTTCGGCAGGCAGCCGCCGCCGAAGCCGAGACCTGGCGAGAGGAACTTGCGGCCGATCCGCTCGTCAAAGCCGATCGCGTCGGCGAGCTTGAGCACGTCCGCGCCTGTCGCCTCGCACATCTGGGCCATCACGTTGATGAACGAGATCTTGGTGGCGAGAAACGAGTTCGCCGCGACCTTGACGAGCTCCGCCGTCTCGAGGTCCATGGTCAATCCGGGGATCCCCCTGGCGAGCGGCGTGCTGAACACCTGGCGCAGGATCCGTTCCGCCTGGCCGGAAGCCACGCCGAACACGATGCGGTCGGGGGTGAGACTGTCCTGCACGGCGTACCCCTCGCGAAGGAACTCGGGGTTCCACGCCAGGTCGACGCCATCGCCCGCGGGTGCCGCCGCGCGCGCCCTGGCCAGCAGCTCCCGCGCGGTCCCGACCGGCACCGTCGACTTCCCGACGATCAGGGTCTGCCTGGACAAGTGCGGCGCCAGCGTATCGACGGCGGAGCGCAGATAGCTCAAGTCAGCGTGCCCGCCCTCGCCTTGCGGCGTCCCGACACACAAGAAGTGCACGTCGCCGGACTCGCCCACGTCGGCGAAGGAGGTGGTGAAGCGCAGCCGCCCAGCGTCGAGGTTCTTGCGGAGCAGCGGCTCGAGGCCGGGCTCGAAGAACGGTACCTCGCCGCGCGCGGCCTTGGCGATCTTGCCCGAGTCCACGTCGATGGCGAGAACCTGGTGTCCCAGGTCCGCCATGCAGACGGCATGCGTCAGGCCAAGGTATCCGGTCCCGATCACGGTGACGCGGAGGGCATGCCCGGTACGACCCATCGTGAGCCCTCAGTTTCCTTTCGCCGGTGGTTCCGCGCGTCGCGCAGAGAGGAGAGAAGGCGAGTATAAGGCAATAAACCCGACCGATATTAGCGACTAATGCGCACGGCTGCCCAGGGGAGGGACACGCGCCGCTGGGCGCCGGGGATGCAAGCCTGCTGCACGAGGCGACTGCCGTGCGCGATGCGGGCTACCGGACCCAGGCCCTCTGTCAGCAGGACCGCACAACCGTCGCCCTGCTTGTCGCCGGGTAACAGCCACCGTCGCCGGCAGTATTTGCTACTTTTCCGATATGAAAGCTCTAGTCCTATCCGGCGGATCCGGCACGCGGCTGCGTCCCATCACGCACACGTCGGCGAAGCAGCTGCTCCCCGTGGCGAACAAGCCTGTCCTGTTCTACGGGCTCGAGGCGATCGCAGCCGCCGGGGTCACCGACGTGGGCATCGTGGTCGGCGACACCGCGCCGGCGATCACCGCCGCGGTGGGCGATGGCTCGGCGTTCGGGATCCGGACCACGTACATCAGGCAGCAGGCACCGCTCGGCCTCGCGCATGCCGTGCTCGTGGCGCGGGAGTTCCTCGGCGACGAGGACTTTGTCATGTACCTGGGAGACAACTTCATCGTCGGCGGGATCACCGGCCTGGTCGAGGCGTTCAGCGTCGCCCGCCCCGACGCCCAGATCATGCTGACCCGGGTGAGCAACCCGGGATCGTTCGGAATAGCCGAACTTGATCCTCTGGGCCGGGTACGCGGGCTTGAAGAGAAGCCCCGGCAGCCGAAGAGCGACCTCGCGCTCGTCGGTGTCTACATGTTCACCTCCGCCGTACACGAGGCGGTGGCCGCGCTGCAGCCTTCATGGCGGGGGGAGCTGGAGATCACCGAGGCGATTCAGTGGCTGCTCGATAACGGACGGACCGTCAACTCGACGATCGTCACCGGATACTGGAAGGACACCGGCAACGTCGCCGACATGCTCGAGGTCAACCGGCTGGTGCTCGAGACCAGCGAGCCGCGACTCGACGGCGTGGTGGAGCCCGACTGCGAGATCATCGGGCGGGTCACCGTCGAAAGGGGAGCGCACGTCGCCTCGTCGCGCATCGTGGGGCCCGCGATCATCGGGCCGGGTGCCAAGGTCACCGGCTCGTACATCGGGCCGTTCACCGCCATCGCCGAAGACTGCGCGATCGACGACAGCGAGATCGAGTACTCCATCGTGCTCCGCGGGGCCTCCATCCGGGGCGTGCGGCGGATCGAGGCTTCCCTGATCGGGCACGACGCCGAGGTCACGCCCGCGCCGCGCGTACCGCGGGCGCACCGGCTGATACTCGGCGACCACAGCAAGGTGCAGATCGGCTCATGAGAATCCTCGTCACTGGCGGCGCCGGATTCATCGGCTCCCACTATGTCCGCACCCTGCTGGCCGGCGGCTACCCCGGCTTCGAGGACGCGGACGTCACCGTGCTCGACAAGCTCACCTACGCGGGGAACCTGGCCAACCTCGACTCGGTGCGGGACAGTCCCCGGTACACCTTCGTGCGCGGTGACATCTGTGACGGGGAACTGCTGCGCGGGCTGCTGCCCGGCCACGACGCCGTGCTGAACTTCGCCGCCGAGACACACGTCGACCGGTCCATCACCGGCGCGGCGCCGTTCGTCACGTCCAACGTGACCGGCGTGCAGGTACTGCTCGACGCGTGCCGGACGGCTGGCGTACGGAAAATCGTGCACGTGTCCACCGACGAGGTGTACGGGTCGATAGCCACAGGGGCGTGGACCGAGAACTCGCCGCTGGACCCGAACTCGCCCTACGCGGCGGCCAAGGCCGGCGGCGACCTGATCGCGCTGGCCTACGCCCGGACACACGGGCTCGACATCAGCGTCACGCGGTGCTGCAACAACTACGGCCCCCGCCAGTACCCGGAAAAGGTCATCCCGCTGTTCGCGACGAACCTGCTGGACGGCAAGCCGGTTCCGCTGTACGGCGACGGGGAGAACGTCCGCGGCTGGATCCACGTCGACGACCACTGCCATGGCGTCCAGCTCGTCCTCGAGCGCGGCGAACCGGGCCGGGTGTATCACGTCAGCGGCGATACCGAGCTGTCCAACCGGGAGCTCACGGCAGCGATTCTCGACGTTTGCGGCGCGTCCTGGGACATGGTGGTGCCCGTCGCGGACCGCAAGGGACACGACCGGCGCTACAGCCTGGACGATTCCCTGCTGCGGTCGATGGGCTTCGCGCCGCGAGTTCAGTTCCCCGAGGGGCTGAAGGACACCATCGAGTGGTACGCCGCTAACCGCGGCTGGTGGGAGCCCCTCGACCGCCCCGCGCCGCCGGCGCGCCCGTCCCGATGACCCGCTGGCTGGTCACGGGCGCCGCCGGGATGCTCGGCCGCGACCTGACCGCGCTGCTGGCCGCTGGCGGAGAGCAGGTCACCGGCTTGTCCCGCGGCGACCTGGACATCACCGACGCCCAGGCCGCCGCGACCGCCGTGGCCGGGCACCAGCCGGATGTGGTGGTCAACTGCGCCGCCTGGACGGCGGTTGACGACGCCGAGGCACGCGAGGACGCCGCACTCGCCGTCAACGGGCGCGCCGTCGGGGGCCTGGCTGCCGCCTGCCGTGACGCTGGTGCCATCCTGGTCCAGGTGTCCACGGACTACGTCTTCGACGGAACCGCGACGTCGCCCTATCCCGAGAACCATCCCCCGTCGCCACGCACCGCGTACGGCCGCACGAAGCTCGCGGGCGAGCATGCCGCGCTGGCCATCCACCCCAGCGGAAGCTACATCGTGCGCACCGCGTGGCTGTACGGCGCGCACGGGAACAGCTTCGTGCGCACCGTGCTCACCCGGGCCCGCGCCGGCACCGCGCTGACCGTCGTCGATGACCAGCACGGCCAGCCGACCTGGACCGCGGATGTGGCGCGCCAGATCCGGGCGCTGGTCACCGCTGGCGCGCCCGCTGGGATCTACCACGCGACAAGCTCCGGCCAGACCTCGTGGTACGGGCTCGCTAGGGAGGTGGTCGGGCTTTTTTCTGCCGAACGGTCCCTGGTGACTCCCACCAGTACCGCCGCCTACCGGCGCCCCGCGCCACGGCCGGCCTACAGCGTGCTCGGCCACGCCGCATGGACGGCGGCTGGCCTGGCGCCGATCGGCCACTGGCGCGACAGGCTGGCCCGCGCCTTCCCGTCAATGCTCGCCGGGCCCGACGACGCGCCCTCAGTTATCTGAGTTTGTCGGCCGGAAATACCCGATTGCCCTCTGCCGGAAGGCTAAGGTACGGACATCATGCGCATCACTGTTTTCGGCACCTATGACACCGCGATGCACCCGAGAATCGCGACGATCGCGGAGGGTCTGGCGGCCCGCGGGTTCGATGTCGCGGAGTGCAACGTTCCGCTCGGCCTTGACACAGCAGCGCGGGTCGACATGCTGGCCCGCCCGTGGCGGGCGGCCGCGCTCCCGCTCCGGCTCGCCCGCCGCTGGGCCGCGCTGACCCGGATGGCCCGGCGGATGCCCCGCCCCGACGTGGTCGTGGTGGGGTACCTCGGTCACTTCGACGTTCACCTCGCGCGACTGCTGTTCCGGCGCGGACGGGTCCCCGTGATACTCGACCATCTCGTCGGGGCTAGCGACACGGGCCGGGACCGTCGGCTGGACGGCGGGATCCGCCAAGTGCTGCTCCGGATGATCGACGCGGCCGCGCTGCGTGCGGCGGACATCATCGTGGTGGACACCGCGGAGCACCTGCTCGCCCTGCCAGAAAGGCACCAGTCTCGTGCCGTGGTCGTCGCGGTCGGGGCACCGACGGCCTGGCATCAGGCTGGCGACGCCGGAGTGCGGGCCGGCACGCCCGCGGACGGTGCCGCCCGCGGGCCGCTGCGGGTGGTTTTCTACGGCCTCTACACTCCGCTTCAGGGGGCGCCGGTCATCGGCGCCGCGCTCGGCCGTATCGCCGGGGCGCCAGTCGAGATCACCATGATCGGGCGCGGCCAGGACGAGGGGCGGACCCGGGACGCGGCCGCGGCCAACGACGCGGTCCGCTGGCTGGACTGGGTACCCGCCAGCGAACTGCCCGCGCTGGTAGCGAGTTACGACGTCTGCCTTGGCATCTTCGGCACCAGCGAGAAGGCCCAGCGGGTAGTGCCGAACAAGGTGTTCCAGGGGGCCGCCGCAGGCTGCGCGATCGTGACATCGGATACCGCGCCACAGCGGCGGGTGCTTGGCGAGGCCGCCATCCTGGTGCCCCCGGGCGACGCCGACGCGCTGGCTGCCGCGCTGCTGCGGCTGGCAGCCGACGGCACCGCCCGTGACGAGGCGCGCCGCAAGGCCCGCGAACTCGCCCGGCGGCGGTTCACCCCGGACCAGGTCGTCGCACCACTGGTCGAGCGCCTTGCCGAGGTTCGCGAGCAGGGCACAGCGGCGCCGGCTCCTGAAGGCGCGGACGTCAGCGCCTAGCTCGCCGATCTAGACCGGACGATCAGGTCGGCGAGCAGCGCCATCGACCCGATGACGAGCCCGGTCACGAAGATCAGCACCGTGTCGTCCGCGATCTTGAACGGGTGCACCGCCACGTCGAAGATTCCCTTCACGACGCCCAGCCCGAGCAGGAACAGCGCGACCGGCATGAGCACCTTCAGCGGGTTGAAGTACATCGTCATCCGTAGCACCTGCAGGATGTAGCGGTAGGCGTCAGTGACGAACTTGAACTTCGACCGCCCCGCCCGCTTGGAGTACTCGATCGGCACGTAGTGCACTTCATGGTGGTTGGCCAGGAACGCGACAGTGATCGTTGTGACGCAGGAGAACCCGGGCGGGAGCAGCCGCAAGTACGGCAGGGAAACGTCGCGCCGGAACGCTCGCATGCCGGAGTTGAGGTCCGGGATCTTCGCCCCGGTGAGCCGTTCGGCAAGCTTGCGGATGAACCACTTCGCAGGCACGCGGAGCATCTTGTAGGTGCCCTGCTCGCTCGTCCTGGCGCCGACCACCTGATCGATGGTCTGGTCCTTTTCCAGCAGCATGACCAACTCAGGTATCCGCTCGTTGGGGTAGGTCATGTCGGCGTCGGTCCACACGACGATCTTGCCCCGTGCCCGCTCGCTGCCGACGCGCCGCACCACGCCGGACCCGCCGTTGCGGTGGAAGTGCACGATCTCCATCCGCGGGAACCGGGGCGCCGCCTCGTACAGTCGTGCCAGCGTGTCGTCGGTGGAGGCGTCGTCGATGGCGAGCAACTCGTACTCGTAACCGCTTGAGTCCATCGCCGCGCAGATCCGCTCGACCTCTTCGATCACGTGGCCCTGCTCGTTGTAGCAGGGCAGGATGACCGAAACGTAGGGCGCGTCGTCCGGCGCCGGGGTGGCATTGGCCGACCGCGTTGTGTCCAGTCCGGCGTTCACTGGGCCGGCTCCCACCGGAACACCGTGAAGCGCATTGGATCGGTGTTATTCGGCCAGCGCAACACCGATCTCATATCGATAGTCGTGTTCAGTCTCATGACCCTCTCCACTGTTCCATTACCGAATGGGACGAACTCGTTGCGATTGGCAGCTAGCAGGACGGGATGCCATCCGGCTCGTTCGATGTCGCGCACGTCGGCGGTCGCGGTTGCGGGTGTCGCAGCGATCAGGGCAGCCGTCGGCACCCCGCACATCCCCCTGATGACCTCGCCGAACTGCAGCATCATCGTCTTATCGGCGATCAGCACCGACGAATGGGGCGGAATGGCGGCGCACAGGCTATTGACCGCGCGGACCTCGCCGACGTAGGTCCGCTTGACCGCGAGCCCGTCGGCGATCAGCCGCAATCCCTGCGAGCTGCTGTTCTGGACGCTCAGGCCGAAGTTCGTCATCGTGGCCGGGAGGACAAGGGCGGCAGCGCAGCACGCGATCACGCCCGCTTCCGGGATCCGCTCGACGAGCGGTGACAGGCCCTCGAAGCGCATGGCGCGCACTTTCCGGGTAAGCCAGGCGGCGAGCCACGCTGCGAGCAGGATGAGGCCGGGCAGTACGGCGGGTACCAGCCGGCGGCTCGCCCACGGCTGGTGCGGCGTGATCGCCGGCCGGTACAGGAACTCGATGATCGTCCACCCGAACACCAGCAGCGGCAGCACCCAGACCGGCGCCTGCCCGCGCAGGCAGCGGCGGGCGAGGATCGCGGCCGCGATCGTGGCGAGGACGATGACCGGCCCGCCGATGTACCAGTACACCCAGTGCAGGCTGAGCGGAGCGTACTGCAGCTTGGCCCAGTCCTTCTGCACGTAGGGACGGATCGCGAAGGCGGCGATCACCACGAACGGGAGAACCGCCGCCGCGTCGGCGAGGCGCGGGTGCAGGCGCGGCAGCCCGCGCCCCCGCAGCAGCAGCAACATCACGGCCAGCGCGGTCAGCACGGTCACGAAGGCGAAGGCCGCCACCATCGGCCTGACGGACGAGATGTTGGTGTGCAAGTACGGCCGGGACAGCACCAGCCCGTCGACCGCGCCATATCCGAGTCCTACGACCAAGCCGCCGAGCAGCGGCGCTGCCCGTCGGCTCCGCTTGACCAGCAGCATGCCGCAAATCGGGATGACGAGCAGTATGTCGCTTGGTCCGTCCAGGCGCACCAGCAGCGTGATACCCAGCAGCAGCCCAGTCAGCGCCGCGAGCACGCGCGTGGCACTGCGCCAGCTGGTTCGCCACGGGCCAGCGTCGGCGGGCCCGCGGTCGGCGCGCTGCGCGTCAATCCACAGGGCCAGGCCGCCGAGGAAGAGGATCTGCGCCAGCGGCTCGCTGTAGGTGGAGCGGCTGGTGAATTGCTCGGGCAATGAGATCCCCAGCGCCAGTGCCGCCACTGGCGCCCACCGCGGTCCCACGAGCCTGGCGGCTAGACCGCCGAACGTGAGCACGGCGGCGGCCCCCAGGAGGGGTCCCATGAACAACGCGACCCGGGCCCCGCCGGCCCAGAAGCCAACCGACAGCACCATCGGCAGCCCGGCCATGAACTGCGGCACTATAGAGCCACCTACCTGGTAGAACGCGGCGCTGCCGAAGTAGATCCCGTGCGCCCCGCCGAACGCGGCGGCGTCCTGCGAGATCGGCAGCGACCCGTGCCCTGAGATCCAGGCCGCGAACTGCATGTACGACGCCGGGTCCAGCATCACGATGATGAACTGGGAATGATAGATCGCCTGGTCGATCCCGAACGCGATCGCCACCGCCGCCAGCGCGCCAACCGCCCACGCGGGCGTGCGGGTCTCGCGGCCGGCGCTGGCCAGGCCAGTGTCGGCCGCTCCGGTCACCGAGGACACCCGCCGCCACCCCATCGGCACGATCACCGCGGCGAGGAGCAGCCACGCCGCGAGCACCGGCACGGGCCTGAACCAGCCGAGCAGCAGCAGCGGGAAGCTAGTCAGCAAGAACGGCAGAACCAGCAGCGCGGGCAGCACGGTCAACCGCGCGAGGAGCAGGCCGGCGGCGTCCCCGGTAGCGAGTTCCCCCGCTACAGGCACGGCCGGCGACCCGATTCCGGGCAGCTCCGCACGGGCGCTGACGTTCATGTCCCGGCTCCGTAGACGGTTGTGACCGGGTAGCCGCCGCACCCCAGGCCGGGCATCGTGCTGTCTGCGGTCAATGAAGGACCCCATCTGCTTACGTTGGTCCGAACACGTGGGTATGAGAGTACTGCTAATAAGCGATCAAAATTATAGGAAAATATGGACTCGTTATGCGGTACCGCTGCCTTGCCGTGGTGGGCGGGCCCCGCTGCGTGGCGCGGCTCGCTGGTCTGCCGTCCGGCACCGGGGCGCGTGGCCGGCACCCTGGCCGGGCTCCGTAAAACCTACTTGAATGATAGGGTTTACGGGTGGATCCACTCGGTATCGACGGCGCCTGGGCGTACACGCCGCGCGTGCACCGGGACGACAGGGGCAGCTTCCTTGAGGTGTTCCGCGGCGCGGAGTTCGCCGCGAACCTCGGATACCGGCTCGACGTCTCGCAGGTCAACTGCTCCGTCTCCCGGCGTGGCGTGATCAGGGGCATCCATTATGCCGACGTGCCGCCCGGGCAGGCTAAATACGTAACCTGCGTGGCCGGCGCGGTCCTTGACGCGATCGTGGACCTGAGGGCCGGATCACCCGGCTTCGGGAAGTGGGAGACAATCCAGCTCGATGACGTTGCCCGCAACGCGGTGTTCATCACCGAGGGGCTCGGCCACGCTTTCATGGCGCTGACCGAACAGGCCACCGTGCTGTACCTGTGTTCCACGCCGTTCGCTCCCGGTCGCGAGCACGGCGTACATCCCCTCGATCCCGCGCTCGGGATCGCGTGGCCGCTCGGTGAGGCGGACGGCACCCCCGTGCTGTCTGCGAAAGACGCGGCCGCCCCGGCCGTTGATGAGGCCCTGGCGGCCGGCCAGCTTCCCCGCTACGACGACTGCCTCCTTCATCTCGAGACGCTGCGCACCCGAGTCGGCTAGCGGTCCTTGCCCAGGGTCCGACTGGTCGGTCACGCCGGCCCCGTCGCCCCCGTCGCCCCCGTCGGCCCCGTCGGGGCAGTCGCAGCCGCTTGGAGCTTTCCGAACGCGGCTGCGACGAGGAAGCAGGCCATGAAGACCGGCACGACCACCCGGGCCTCGCGATACTGATGGCCGCTGATGCCTACCCCGGGCAGGACCAGGCCGCTGATCAGCACGGTTCGTCCCACCAGCCATGTGTCCAGGCGTGAGGCCGGCAGCAGTGCCAGGAGCGGGAAGAACATCGCGTCGTACCACGGGTACTGCACTATGCCCCCGAGGACTACCGCCAGTGCGCACACCAGCATCGGGCGTATCTCGGGAAGGTCGCCGTATCCCGGTGGCATCCGCCAGGCGAGAACGCCCCCGACGATCGCGAACGCGGCCAGCGCGACGGTGACGTACAGAGCCGGGTGGTGATAGACAGGCCCCGGGATCGGCAGGAAGGAGTCGTTTGCCGAGGATATTCGCCGCACCAGCGACCCCAGTGCCGCCTTGCCGGCGACCGTGTAGCCCCCCGCCAGCACGAGCGCTCCCCCGGCGATCCCGGACGCCAGCACCGCAGCGCGGCGCCGTCCGCTGACGGCGTGCTGCAGCCCCGCCGCAAGCCCGGCGACGGGGCCCGCGAAGGTGACCTTCACCGCGATCGCGATGCCCGCCAGGACGCCCGAGGCCCCGGCGGCGAATGCCACCCGGGCGCGGGCTCGCGATGCCCGTCCGGCCAGCAGCGCGAGCATCAGGGGCAGTACGGCCAGCAGGTCTGTGTGCGCCCCGGCCACCATCCAGAACAGCATCAGCGGGTTGACCGCCCACAGCAGCGCGACCCGTGCCCGCCGCGCCGGGTCTGGCCGCGCGAGGCGATCGAGTACCGCCGCCGTGGCGACATAGCAGGCGCCGTTCATCACCTTGATCCAGAAGGTGATCCACGCCATGGAGGTGCCCCCTAGCCACGCCGCGGCTGCCTCCACCGCGGTTGCGGCGGGCCCGTACACCGTCGGCTGGTTCCGCCATTCCGGGGGCCGGAGCAGCCCGACCGGGTCATGCAGCTGGAACAGCTGCTGCGGGGTCATCACCCACGGGTTGTGGCCAAGGACGACGATCCGCCCGTATTCCGCGTAATTCTGCACGTCGACCGAGGCCGCTGGCGGGACGAACACGAACACGACGGCAGCCGCCGCGCACGCGGCCAGCATCAGGCCCGGGCGCGGCCGCCAGCCGCGCCGGGCGGCCGCCAGCCCCGCCATCACCCCGGCTCCGCCGCATGCCGTGGCGAGCCAGCAGGCGGCCTTGATCAGGACCGGAGCCAGCCAGTAGTGCAGGTCGGCGAACGGTCCCGCCGGGCCGATCGGCGCCACGATGGCCCGGTCGCCAGACGCGCTCACTGCCGCGAACACCGCGATGCTGAGCGCCGTCAAGCTCAGCGCTGCCGCGGCAAGGCCGCGCTGAGTGTCAAGCCGGCGGACCGCGGGCTCCCGGGAGCGGGGCAGGACGGGCAGGGTCATCCAGCAATTATGATTAAAACGATCGGAATTATTTCCAATTTTGCATATCTCGCGACCGGATCGCGATCCCCGTGACGGCGGCCGCCCTGAGCGCGCTGATCCGGACCGGTGCCGCCTACCTGGCCGTCGGCTCTCCGCGCGCATGGATCGGTGCGGTCATCGATGGCCGCCATGGCGCGTCCGCAAGGCTGAAGTGTGACCTGGATCATACTCTATTAAACAGATCGGCTTTATAGTTTTATCGTGACGCCGTTCAGTCCCTTCGTGGCGCGCCGCTACGTCGACTTCAAGCACGTGTGCAGCGCCGTCTGTAGTTGATCTCAGCTCCGCCACGTTTGCGGCCCGCACTCGAGATCATCCGCTTCCGCCCCCTACCCGAAGAGGACGAACCATGCCCACGAGTGAGGTCAGCACCAAGCTCGGCTTCCGGAAGCTCACCGCTCGTATTGGCGCCGAGGTCACTGGTGCGGGACCCGGTCTCGAGCTTGCCGCCGAAGAGGTTGCCGCGGTGCGGTCGGCGCTGAACGAGCACAAGGCGCTCGTCTTCCGCGACGTCAGCATCGATGACAACGGCCAGCAGCGGTTTGCCCGCTACTTCGGCGAGCTCACGACCGCGCACCCGACCATTCCCGGTGAGCCGGGCGCGCCGCACGTGCTGCCGGTCGACAGCGAGGATGGGCGGGCCAATCACTGGCACACCGACGTGACCTTCATCGTGACCCCGCCGCAGCTGAGCACGCTGCGCAGCATCACGGTCCCGCCCTACGGCGGCGAGACGCTGATCGCGAACTCGGCGACGGCCTACCGCGACCTTCCCGGGCCGCTGCGCGACTTCGCCGGCACGCTGTGGGCGGTGCATACCAACGACTACGACTACGCGGTGCCGCCAGAGGACCTGGACCCAGCTAGACGGCAGCGGCGGAAGGTGTTCACCTCGACCGTGTACGAGACCGTCCACCCAGTGGTCCGGGTGCATCCGCTGACAGGCGAGCGCGGGCTGTTCATCGGCGGGTTCGTGCAGCGGATCGTAGGGCTGTCCAATGGCGAGTCGCGGGACATCCTGCGGCTGCTGCAGGCGTACGTGACCCGGCCGGAGAACGTGCTGCGGTGGCGGTGGGAGCCCGGCCAGCTGGTGCTGTTCGACAACCGGATCACTCAGCACTACGCGATCGACAACTACGACGTCCTGCCCAGGCGGCTGCACCGGGTGACGGTCGCCGGGGATCTGCCAGTCGGCATCACCGGCAGTCCTAGCTACTCCCTCAGGGGCGACGCATCCCATTACACGCCGGCTGTCCCGGGGCGAGCTGGCTAACAAGCAGGACAAACCGGGCAAGGAGTGCTCAGGCAGTCGGCCGGAACGCCAGATTAATCAATCTTGACAATTTAGACCGAATTTATAGACAATACTCCTACCAGAACCCCCAACGGGGGAGGGCTTCGTGTCGGAAAGCGCGGAACGCCACGCCGAGCTGGCAACCGCTGTGGACGAGCACTGTCCGGTCGACCTGGTCCAGAACCCCGTGCCGGTCACCGCGCCATCGTCGCCGAGACAGCTGCGGCCGCCCCGACCAGCCGAGAGCGGCATGACGCCCGGTGCCGCGGCCAGACAAACCCGCGGCCCTGGTCTGAGGAGTCAGCAAACAGTGCCTGCCTCCACGTCTTCGAACGCCATAGCCGACGCCGCGGAAGCAAGCCCGCTGCTACTGTGCCAGGTGCCGCGTAGTCGGCGGCCTGGACCTCCGGGGCCCGCGAATGACCGCGCCTGAGCGCTTGCCCGCTCCAGCCGTGCCGGGCGGCGTTGCGGTGTCGGGGGCGCCGCTGCGGGTCGGGATCGCGCTGAACAACGAGATACGGGTCGCGGATACAGTGGCCACCGTCCTGCGGGCCGAGAAGCTCGGCTTCGGCGAGGTGTGGCTGCCGGAAAGCGGACACGGCCGCGGCGTCTTCACGGTGGCCGCAGCGGTCGCGGCGGGGACCCGGCGGATCGGGATCGGGATCGGGATCGTCAACCCGTTCTGGCGGCACCCGTCACTCATCGCGATGGAGGCAGCCGCCCTCGACGACCTGTCCGGTGGCCGGGTCACCCTCGGGCTCGGCGCGGCACTCTGGACGCTGCGAGCACTCGGCGAGTCGGATTCCCGCGCGGACAAGCCGCTGACGGCCATGGTCGAGGCGATCCGCGTGGTGCGCTCCCTGCTGCGAGGGGAACCCTGCGTCGACGGCGAGGTGTTCGCGGTGCGCGCCGGGGCCCGGCTCGACTTCCGCCCGATGCGGGCGGCCATCCCCGTCTACGTGGGCGCGGTCAACGGGCGGATGCTGGAGGCCGCCGGCGCCTGGGCCGACGGCGTCCAGCTCGGCGCGATCGTCAGCCCCGGGTACCTGCGCTGGTCATGGGAGCGGATCGTGGCCGGCGCGCGGCGGGCGGGCCGCGACCCGGCCGAGCTCGACCTGGCTAGTAACGTGCTGGTCAGCGTCGGCAGGGACGCCCGGGCCGCCAGGGACGCGGTCCGCCGCGTCCTGGCGTACTACATCTACCGGGTCGAACCGGTCGTGCTGACGACCTCCGGCGCCGATCCGGACGAGATCGGCCGGGTCTGGCGCGCGGTGGCCGCCGGCGGCGCCGAGGCGGGCGCCCAGCTGGTCACCGATGGCCTGATCGACACCTTCGCTGCCGCAGGGACCCCCGAGGACGTCATCCGTCGGCTGGGGGAGTACACGGCGGCTGGCCTGCGCGGCGTGCTCGCCTGGCACGTGCTAGGCCCGGACCTCCAGACCGCCCTGCGCCTGGTCGCCGACGAGGTCCGCCCGTACGTTACCTGACACCCGCCGGGGGAGTAGTCCGGCGGGACCGGGCGGACAGCGTCTCGCTCGGAACGGCAGGCACTTCGGGCCCGCGGTTGCCCTCAGCCAGTCGAACGGGGAGCCCAGGGGGGACCGTCCCCTCTGGGCCAGCACTGCGGCGGCTGTGGTCGCGGCGCAGGTAGGCGGTGGCCACTCCGGCCACGACGAGGTCGGCGACTGTGGTGACGGCGCGGGAGACGAGCGCGATGGCGGTGGCTGGGCCGCTGCCGACAACCGGGGCGAGGATCGCCACCATGATGACCTCCCGCACCCCGGCCCCGGCCGGGGCGAGGACCACCAGGAAGCCAGCGCACCAGGCGAAAGCGAACGCGCCGATCGCCAGCGGTAGCGCCTTGGCGACGGGCGCGCCGACCCGGATGGCGAGCAACCAGATCTGCAAGCCGTAGCAGAGCCAGGAGGCGAACGACCAGCCGAGCGAGATCGCGATCGCGCGTCCGCCGATCGGATGGTCGAGCGGGGCCGTTTGGCCAGTCGGAGCAGTCGGCTGAAGCCCCAGTTGAGAACCTTCGGGTACAGGCAGGCCAGCAGGAACGGCGCGGCGATGAAGGCCCACTCGTACGGCGTGGAGCCGCCGCTAAGCGGCAGCGCGATGATG
Organism: Trebonia sp.; assembly: GCA_030043595.1. Classification (GTDB taxonomy): domain Bacteria; phylum Actinomycetota; class Actinomycetes; order Streptosporangiales; family Streptosporangiaceae; genus Trebonia. The sequence continues at coordinate 48 of JASHXJ010000131.1, read as the reverse complement.
GCGATGATCAGGCCCGCTAGCAGCGCCATCAGCATCGTGAGCACTGAC
>JASHXJ010000130.1 GCA_030043595.1 Trebonia sp. | reverse complement strand
CGCGACTCCCGGCGGCTCCAGCGCCTGGTCAGGCGGCTCCTCAGCTGGCTCGTCGAACGGCGCCGGGGGCCACAGACCGTCCGGGACCTCCCCGGCCGCCGCGGCGAACGCGGCGAACGCGGCGGCGGCGCTCCGCTGCCCGGCGGGGGAGAGCCTGGCCATGATCTCCGTGATCAGCGCCCGCCGCCGCACCGTCGCCTGGTCCACGACCTGGCGGCCGGGCGGGGTGATCGACACCAGCACCGCGCGCCGGTCGCTGCGCGCCCGGTGCCGCCGGATGAGGCCCTTGCGGACGAGCCGGTCGCACATCCGGCCCGCCGTGGACGGCGCGACACCCAGCGCCGCGGCCAGGTCCACCAGGCGCTGCGGCCCGCGGGACGCCAGCACGACGAGCGTGCGGTACTGCGCGATCGTGGTCTCCTCGGCCGCCGCGCCCAGCGACTTCGTCGCGACCGCGATCAGCGACCGGCTGGCGGTGAGCACCGCGTCGACCACTCGGGCGTCGACGGTCCCGGCCGCAGCAGCCTCGTCATTCATCGGTCACCTGCATTCCGTGCATTGACAAATGATTGCACTATGCAAGTATATCCGGCGGGAGTACGCGGTCCCTGACGGGCCGGCAGGCCGGCCAGTCCCCTCCTCGCGGCCGGCCTGCCGGCTTATAGTTGTGGCCAGTCACAAGGGAGATGCGCGTGGTCGAGCTCAAGACGCCGGGGGAGATCGAGGCGATCCGCGCAGCGGGCAAGGTCGTCGCAGGGGTGCTCACCGCCGCGCGCGCGTGCGCCGCGCCGGGGGTGCGGCTCGCCGAACTGGACGAGGCGGCCCGCGACGTGCTCGCCAAGGCCGGGGCCACCTCGCCGTTCCTGCACTACAAGCCCAAGTTCGCCCCGGTTCCTTACCCCGCGGTCATCTGCACCTCGGTGAACGACGCGGCGCTGCACGGAATCCCCGGCCGCTACCGGCTCAAGCCCGGGGACCTGCTCAGCGTCGACGCCGGGGCGACCCTGGACGGCTGGGTGGCCGACGCGGCCGTCTCATTCACGGTCGGGCCGGCGGTCAACGGGGACGCCGAGCTGATCGCCACCACGGAGGCGGCGCTGCGGGCCGGGATAGCGGCCGCCGTGCCCGGCGCTCGGATCGGCGACATTTCCGCCGCGGTCGGGAAGGTCGGCCGGGCCGGCGGCTACGGCATCTCCACCGACCTGGGCGGCCATGGCGTCGGCCGGTCGATGCACGAGGACCCGCACATCCCCAACCGGGGCAAGGCCGGACGCGGCATGCGGCTCGTCCCGGGACTGGTGATCGCGATCGAGCCGTGGTTCATGGGCGGCGGAAGCGACCACATCTACGTGGACGATGACGGCTGGACGGTCCGCACGGCGGACGGCAGCCGGGCCGCGCACGCCGAGCACACCGTGGCCGTCACCAGCGACGGTCCGGTGATCCTCACTGCTGGGGCGTGAAGCCGCCGCCGTACGGGGCCCCGCCGCCAGGCGGCTCAGCAGGCGGCTCGCCGTAACCGCCAGGCTGCCCGTACCCGCCGCTGGGTGCCGGCGCGCCGGGCTCCGCCGCCTCGCCGTGCGCGGCGGTGAGCCGGTAGTACACCAGCGTGATGACCGCGGCGACGAACGGGGCGACCAGCGTGCCCGACACCACGTTGGAGATGAAGCTCCGCCACCCGTACGGCAGCGCCAGCAGGACCAGCGAGAGCACGATGGTGAAGACGATCTGGATCAGAAACACCAGCACCAGGGTGCCGAAGACGTGCCACGCGTACCCGCGGACCGTCCGCCAGCTCCGGCCGAACGACTCCATCGCCCTGCAGCCGCCGATCACGATCGACGGCACGATCAGGGACCAGAACGTCAGCAGGATCAGCCCAGGCACGATGATCAGGACGAACCCGATCCCGATGCCGATGGCGGCGAGGATCGAGGCGAGCGCGACCGCCCCCACGAACGGCAGGGCGGCCGACACGGTCTCGCCCAGGTCGAGGTCGGCCCGCCCGTCGCGCACGTCCTGCACCGCCTTTGTCAGCGCCGCCTGCAGCAGGAAGACGCCGAACACGGTGAAGATCAGCGCGATAAAGGCGCCGAGAGTACCCGCCGCCCAGCTCAGCAGCGCGCTGATCGCGGCGATCACGATGAAGATGACGAACGCGATCAGGATGAAATGCGCGGCGTGGCGCCGGTACATGGCCCACGCCTCGTCCAGTACACCCGAGAGGGGACTCATGAGCTAATCCAAGCACACGGAGGGTAACCGGTCGAAGACGGCCTGCTCCTCCCGCCTGGCCGCCCCGTCAGATGTCTGTGTAGATCTCCATCCGCGGCGTGCCCTCGACTCCCGCGTGGTCCATCGCGTCGCGCAGCGCCGGGTTGCGGGCGAAGTCTTCCGCCTGCTTGACGGTGGGGAAGTCGTGGGTGATGAACAGCTCGTTCTGGTCATCGGGCATCCGCATCACGCGCTGCGCGGTGCAGCCGTACTGAACTCGCATCGACTCGGCGTCCTCGTACACCTTCCGCCAGGCGGCGTAGTCCCGGACATGGTGCCGAACGGCAAGCATGGCAGTCATCAGATCTCCCTTCTATGAACCGAACGTAGCGAGTCTATGACCCAACGTCATGTCATCGCCGGCCGGGGGCGGCGGCACGTCAGCAGAGCGCGACCGGGCCAAGTTCGCGGACGCCGTCCGGGGTGGCGAGACAGAGCATCCGGACCGGCAGCCTGTGCGTGGCCGCGCCCCGCTGCAGGGCGCTGAGCCAGTGCCGGTCCATCTCGAGGAGATCGGCCAGCCCCGGGCGGCTCAGCGTGATCACGGCGGACCCGTCGGGCTCGGTGTCGGAAAGTACCTGGGAGACGACGTAGCACAGCCCGCTGACCAGCTGCGGGTCGGGCGGCTCTGGCAGGCAGTCGATCGGCACCACGACCTGACTCTGCATGCCGTCGCGGTCCAGGAAGAATAGCCACAGTGCCTGCAGCGTCCTGGCCTCTGCGTCGATGATCGCGCCGACTCGGGCAAGCACGTCCGCGTCGGTCCTTACCGGTGTTGCCATCAGTTCGGGGCAGTGCGGAGATTCCATGGCCGCAGTCTGCCATCATGTGCTGACGTTTCGCAGTTAAGTTACTACATTCTGTGCATGAGCGTTCTCGCGGCGGGCGCGGCGCGCCCCGCTGGCCAGGTAGCCGGCGACGACCGCGGTCCCGGCGCACATGGCCACGGCGCTCAGCCCTAGCGACCAGCGCAAGCCGACCAGTGCGCCGAACATGCCCACGGTGAAGCCGCTGCCGATCTTCATGCCGTTGGCGCCGACCCCGTACACGCCCACGATCTGGCCGCGCTTCTCGCGCGGCGCGAGCAGCTGGACGACCGTCTGCGTGATCGACAGCGCGGCCAGGTTGGCGACGCCGCCGATGACGAGCAGCGGCACCGAGATCGCGAGGCTGTGGCTGAACGCGAACGCGACCGTGGACACGCCGTAGACCGCCGTGCTCCACAGGGCGACACGGACGGACATCCTCAGCCACCCGGTGCCCTCGAGCAGCAGCCCGCCGAGGACGCCGCCGAGCCCGTTGGCGAACAGCAGGACGCCGTACGCCGTCCCCGTGTTCGCCGTGCCCATGTCGTTCGCGAGCGCGGGCATGACGGTCTGCATGGCGGCGCCGATGAAGAACGCGCCGAGCCCGGCGAGGACGATCATCGAGACGAGCACACGGTCCCTGGCGATCTCGCGGAACACCCGGACGGCTCCGACCACTCCGATCCGCGCCCGCGCGGCGACGCCGTGCCGCACGTGGCCGGTGAACTTCGTGCGCGCCATGAGGACGGTCAGCGGCAGGTAGAACGCGACGTTGCAGAAGATCCCCTTGACCGGCCCGAGGCCCAGCAGCAGCGCCGACCCCACGACCGGGCCGAAGAGGATGCCAAGGCTGCGCGCTGTCGAGTTGAGCCTGATGGCGCTCGGCAGGTCGGCCGGACCGACGAAGTCCTCGAGCATGAGCTGCTCGGCTGGTCCCCACAGCGCGCCGGCCATGCCGTGCAGTATGAGCAGCACGCAGGCATTCCAGATGCGCAGCGTCCCGGTCGCGAACAGCACCCCCCAGCTGACGGACACGGCCATGAACAGCAGCTGCGCGCCCTGGATGAGCCTGCGGCAGTCGCGCCGGTCGGCCAGCGCGCCGAAGTACGGCGACAGCAGCAGGAACGGCAGCCAGTGGCTGATCACCTCGAAGCCGGTGAGCGCGGAGGAGTGGAACTTCTCCCACAGCACCCAGTACGTGATCACGTGCTCGATGTTGTCCGCCATCATCGCCAGCGCGGCGCCGCCGAGATACGGCCTGCACGACCCGTTGCGCAGGGCCGCGAACTTGGCCGGCTGGCGCTGGACGTCGCCGGCCTGGTCCGCCCCCTCGTCCAGGTCCCACACCGGGACGTGCGTGGGCACGCCACAGGCAGCGCACATGCTCACTCCAGTGATCGCGGTGGGACCTAAGCATTCTAAACCGGACTAAACGGACCGGCGCGGGCTCCCCCGGGCCGCCCGCTCTCAGCCGACGCCCTGGCCCCACAGGTGCCTGGCCCGGCTGGGCCTGGCCAGGGATCTTTCCGTCGCCTGGTCGTGTGCGGCGATCTCCTGGGTGTCATCCAGCGGCGCGAGCTGCACGTCCCCGTAGCGCCGGCCCAGCGCGGCGGCGATGATGTGATCGGCGAGCCGCGGGTTCTTGGGGAGGGCCGGGCCGTGCAGGTAGGTGCCGATGGCGTTCTTGTACGTGCAGCCTTCCCAGCCGTCCTCGGAGTTGTTCCCGCCGCCGGCCAGGATCTTGCCCAGCGGCCGGGCGCCCGGGTGCAGGTACGTCCTGCCGCCGTGGTTCTCGAAACCCACGAGGGCCTGGTCGCCCCATTGCACGACCAGGTTGCCGACCGCCCTGACGCTGCCTGCCCGGGCGATCGTGTCCAGCCTGGTCCCGGTCTGGGCGGCCCGGTGAATGGTGTGAGCGTCGAAAACGCCGAGCCCGGCGAGCTCCTGCCCGGTCGCGGTGCGGTAGTAGTGACCCCACAGCTGATAGCCGGCGCACACCGCGAAGGCGGCCGCGCCCTGGTCGATCGCCTGGCGGATGCCCTCGCCTTTCACGGCGAGCAGGTCCTCGCAGACGAGCCGCTGATGGGTGTCGGCGCCCCCGCCGACGAGGAACAGGTCGATCTGGCCAGGGTCGACCGCGTCACCGACGTCGAGCTCTGTGACCTCGACGTCGATCCCTCGCCACTGGCAGCGCCTGACGATCGTGATCACGTTCCCGAGGTCGCCGTACTGGCACATCACCTTCGGGTAGAGGTAACCGACGACGATCCTCATACCGCGGCCGCCGCCGTCTCGAGCCGGGACTGCTGCCAGAAGGGCGCCAGGTAGCCGCGCCGCACCAGTTCCCGCCGCAGCGTCCACATCGCCGTGTAGGTCGTGAGCACGTACAAGACCTCCCCCGCGGGTGTCCGCTCGAGCGCGGCGAAGAACGCACGCACCATGTCCTCCGCCACGAGCAGCGGCGCGGCCGCGACCGGGGGACCCGGGTCGAGGAGCCCGCCGTACTTGAGCCGCAGCACCAGATCGCGTGCCCGCTGCCCGGAGACCGCCATGAGGGCGATCCGCCCCCGGCACATCTCGAAGTCCACGTCCCAGATCCAGGACACGTCCCGGCCGTCCGGGCCGCCGTCGTTGAGGCCCGCGAGCAGCCATCGGGGGCCGTCCTGTGACAGCACGAGCCGGAGCGCCTCGTTGAACCCGCTCGGGTTCTTGACCAGGAGCACGCAGGCCTGCTTCTCCCCGACGCGGACGCGCTCGAGCCGTCCGAAGGCGCCCACCACGCCGTGCGCCGCCGCCTGGACCAGGTCCATGTCGACCCCGAGGCAGGACGCTCCGGCCGCGGCCGCCAGCGCGTTGCAGGCGTTGTACAGCCCGGC
>JASHXJ010000129.1 GCA_030043595.1 Trebonia sp. | reverse complement strand
GCTGGGGACACCGCTGCTGAGCGCCGGGAGCGGGACTGCTGTACAAGATCAGGCAAGCGTTCGGAGAGTGCGGTGGAGCTAAGGTGGAGCTAAGGGGACTCGAACCCCTGGCCTTCTGGATGCAAACCAGACGCTCTTCCAGCTGAGCTATAGCCCCGCGGTGTCAAGGGTACTGCAGGCCGCTACCGCTGGCACCGTCACTGCTCAACGTGCAGCACGGTCACCGCGGCACTGTACACCTCCTGGTCGCCGCCGTGGGCTCGCGTAATGACCAGGAGCGGAATGCCCGGGCTTAGCGCGCCCAGGTTCCCTCGCTCGGTGTCGTCGGGCATGCGCGCGGATACCCGGTCGCCTGGGCGGACAACGGCAATCTTCAACTGCGGCACGGCCGCGACGAAGGAGCCGACACCGTGCCGCGTCACCACGAGCCCCTCCTCACGCAGCAGCTGCACAGCACGCCGCACGACCGAGCGGTCGACGCCGAAGCTGCGCTTGAGTGCCTCCTCGCCCGGGAGCTTGCCCCCGAGCGCTATCCGGCCGCTGACGATCTCCTCGCGAAGCCAGCTGGCGAGCTGCACATACTGGTGAATCTCAGTCGGCTGCGGGTACTCCATACCGCTCATGACCAGGCCTTCGTCGCTGGGTTGTAGGGTTGTTCGCCCCTGTAGACAACAACACTTGATAGCGCTACAGTGATCACCGCGCTACGTACAGTTGCCCGGTTATTTCCCCCCGGGTTACCCCGCACCGTAGCGCCGCGGGCGGTCCTGGGTTCTGGGGGGTTACCGGAGATGCCCGTAGGTCGGCCCTTAGGCGGCCGGCTCGCCTGAGGGCCGACCAACCTGCTGAATCCCTCGAAAGGGGGATTCTACTGTGGGTGTGGTCTGGGGCGAAGGCATGGCTGATCAGCGCAGCCCGACCAGCGGCGCCGGTTTCCGCGCCTACATCCAGCGCCTGATGCGCGCCGTGCGGCGCCGGCTCTTCGCGCACGGAGACCACGCAGACGAGGAATAACACTGTGCCCGGCGATTCCGCGCCCGGCCGGTCGGGCTACTTGAGCAGCCGGGACAGGCGACGGTCGGCGAGCGGCTTGCCGCCCGTCTGGCAGGTCGGGCAGTACTGCAGCGCCGAGTCCGCGAAGGAGACCTCGCGGATCGTGTCGCCGCACACCGTGCAGGGCTGGCCCGTCTTGCCGTGCACCCGCAGACCGGTCTTCTTCTCGCCCTTGAGGTCGGCGGCCGCCAGCCCCGCCGAGCGTTCCACCGCGTCCCGCAGCGTAGTGACGATCGCGGCGTGCAACGTCGCGACCTCCTCCGGAGTGAAGCTGGACGCCAGCTTGAACGGCGACATCTTCGCGGCGTGCAGCACCTCGTCGGAGTAGGCGTTGCCAATGCCCGCGATGATGTGCTGGTCGCGCAGCACCCCCTTGATCTGCATGCGGCGCTCCTTAAGAAGGGCCGCGAGCGATTCCACCGTGAAGCTATCCGCCATCGGCTCGGGCCCGAGCGTCGCGATCCCAGGCACCTGCTGTGGATCCCGGACGAGGTAAACAGCGAGGCGCTTCTGCGTTCCGGCTTCGGTGAGGTCGAAGCCGGACCCGTCGTCGAGGGCCAGCCGGAACGCCAGCGGGCTCTTGCCCGGCCGCACGGGCTTGTCAGGCAGGTCGTCGCGCCACCGCAGCCACCCGGCTCGCGCCAGGTGGATGACCAGATGCAGGTCGCCGCAGGACAGGTCGAGGAACTTGCCGTGCCGACCAACCTCTGCGATCGTGAGCCCTTGCAGCGCGGACAGCGGGGGATCGAACGTCTTCAGCACAGCGAACGACGCTGCCTCGGCACGGGCTATGACATGCCCGCTCGCCCGGGCGCGCAGGAAGACGGCGAGCGCTTCCACCTCCGGCAGTTCAGGCACGGTATCGAGTCTAGGCGGCGACGGCGGCCACGGCGCGGATCACGCCCCGGCTATGACCAGGTCGGGAAGCGCCGCGAAGTCTTCCAGCACGTGCGTGGCGCCTGCCTGGCGCAGTGCGGCGAGTTCGCGGGGGTCGGTACCCACACCGGCCACGATCCGCGCTCCTGCCCGGTGTCCGGATAGCACGCCGCTCGACGTCGCGCTGACCACTGCCACCTCTCGGACGTCAGCCGCCCCCAGCCGCAGCATCGCGGTCAGCACTGGGTCCGGCCACGGGAAACCGCGCGGCGCGTCGTCCGCGCACAGCCCGAGATCCGCGAGGCCCTGCCTGCGGAGACTGCCCAGCATCTCGCTGCACGCGCCCCGGGACAGGGCGGAAAGCAGGCAGATTCTCGCCCCCGATCCGGCGATCTTGCCAAGTGCGGCGACGACGTCGGGTGGCGCTGTCACGCCGAACCGCTCGACCGCCGCGCGGAACGACCGGTCAAAGGCGAGTGACGCCGCCTGCGCCCGCGGCTCGTCGCTCTCGAAAAGCTCACGCATTACGTCGGCGGGCGGACGTCCCCGCGCCCGGTCGAAGCGCACCATGGAGCGGACGTAAGCTTCCGTGCCGGCCACAATGCCCTGCGTGGCGATCGCCTCGGCGAAGGCGCGCTCTACGACAGAACCGTCGATAATGATGCTCGCTAGGTCACAACAGACCAGCGACACAGCGGGAGTGTCGCCCATCACGGCCTTCAGTAGTCGTCGGGTGCGGTTGCCTCGCTCCACAGGTCGAGGTCGGCACGCTGCGCCTGTACCTTCCGCCATACGGCGAAGCCGCCGACCACCAGCAGGGCAACAAGGATGAACAGCTTCTTCACTGCGCCGACCCTCCAACCTCGAATGGGAACGTGGATAGCCTACCCCTCAGCGTGATGCGGTGACGTGAGGGCAGCCAGGCGCTGGAGGCAGGATGTTTCACCTGGTCATACAGGACAGGGTGGGGGTACGTGGACTTGAACCACGGGCCTCGTCCTTATCAGGGACGCGCTCTAACCGGCTGAGCTATACCCCCAGGGGATTGCCACGCGGAGCGCCTGGGCTCCCGCAGTGGCGACTGCGTTACTTTACCGCATCCCGGCTACTGCTCGCATCGCGACCGCCATCCAGGCCGGGCCCGGCCAACCGGGCGGCCCGGATCCGGGCCAGCCGGCTACTCCGTCTCCCGGAGGGTGACCTCGATGCCGCCGATGGTGCGGGCGATCAGGTTGTAGATCACGGCGCCGACCGTGGATATCGCGGTGATCAAGACGATGTTCAGCGCGCCGAGCATGCCGGTGTAGCCCAGGATCCGCGACGCGGAGAACCAGTTCGAGATGTCCGTACCCGCCGAGCTCTGACTGGAGGTGATCGACGACACCGTGTGCTGCAGCGAGGTGAAGACGCCAAGGGCGTCCAGCACCATGTACAGCACGGCGACAGCCACGAACAAGATGATGAACGCCACTACGGAGGCCACGAAGCTGAACTTCATGACCGACCACGGCTCAACTCGTGCCAGGGTCAGCTGCGCCTGCCGCCGCGGCGCCCGGCGGACCGGCGCTTCCCGGTGCCGCTTGCTGCCATTGCGGCTCTGCCAGGCCTCGCCCGCCGATCCCGCGTAGCCGGCCAGGCCCGCGGCGGCTGCGCCAGCTGCGGGCATCCCGCCGGGACCCAGCCCGGGCGCACCCGGCTGAGCCACTCCAGTGCTGGCGGACGCGGGGTAACCGTGTCCCGAGACGCTGCTCGACCCGGAGAAGGTCGATGGTGGCGGCTGGTAGGCCGGCCTGGCTGTCGACGGCTCGGCGAAAGACGGCGAGGCGGATGCGGCGGGAGAGTGCGCGGGCGTACCAAGGCCCCAGGACGGGGAGTGCGCGGGCGCGCCGGACGTCCGGGCCGACGGCGCGCCGTAAGGCTGGCCGGACGACGCCCCGGGTGCCCACGGCGAAGACTGCGCCGACACACCGGAAGACTGGGCCGGGGCGGAGGCGGGGGCGGAGGCGGCTGAGGGCGTGAAGGACGGCCTGCGGTCGCCGGGTGAGAAGACCGGCCCGCCGCCGGCAGCACCACGCGGCCCGCCGTTTCCGGGCTGGTCCGCATCGGGTGAGTCGCTCCTGCCCGGCCGGGCGAACCAGTTGCTTGTCGCCTCCGCCTGCCAGGACGACACTCGCCCCGCATCAGGCCTGCCGTTCAGCGGCGCGGCCGGGCTGTCTGGCCGGTCGCCGCCACCCCTCGGCTTGCCGATCGTATCGGCCGGGAACGGCACGGCAGCCGGAGCGTCGTGGGAGCCGGCATCGGCGGGCGCGGCAGCGCTGGCGGCAGCGCCGCGGGGCGAACCGCCGTTGGCGCTCCCCGAGTCAGCGGCCGAGGCACCAGAAAGGCCCGAGGCACCAGAAAGGCCGGAGGAACCCAGGGCACCCGACGACGTGCCCGATCCCGACGATCCAGACCGCGCCGGTGCTGACCGTGACGATCCGGATCCTTTTGGTGATGAAGACATGACCTCATTCTCGGTGACCGGTGCACCGGTCTCCCCCTCCGGGTCGACATCCCGGTCAGGAGGCGCCACCATCAGGGACGGTTCTGGAACTCGAGCCGCCTCGTCCACGCCGTCCTCCTCGGTACCTACTGATGTCTCTTAGTGTGTTCAGCCGAGACTATCCGACTGAGAGCGCTTTGCCTGTCGCCAGACCTCAGAACCACCGACCTTCGGACCCGGACCTTCGGTGCCAGACCTGCTGATTGGCTGTCGCCTGTTACATCTCAGACGTCGTTGTCCCCCAGATCGTTGCCTTCATCCCCGGCGTCGCCGGCTTCTCCGGGATCCACGGCTTCCGCGGAATCCACGACATCGTTCGACTCAGCGTTACGAGCGAGGGCAACCACAGTGTCCCCGGGAGCGAGGTTCATCAGCCGCACCCCCATCGTCTGCCGCCCGGACTGCTTCACCTCGCTGGCGCGGGTCCGGATGACGCCGCCGTTGGACGTGATCGCGAACACCTCGTCCTCCGGGCGGACGAGCAGCGCGCCGACCAGGCCGCCCCGGTCCTCCACGATCCGCGCCGTGATGACGCCGTAACCGCCCCTGTTCCTGAGGGGGTACTGGTCGGCGGGCGTGCGCTTGGCGTATCCGCCGTCGGTGGCGACCAGGACGTCCTCGCCGTCCCGCACCACGTACATGCCGAGCAGTTCGTCGCCCTCGTTGAACCGCATCCCGATCACGCCGGACGTGGCCCGGCCCATGGGGCGCAGCTGGTCGTCGTCCGCGGGGAACCTGATGGCCTGAGCGCCCTTGCTGACCAGCAGCAGGTCCTCGTCCGGGGACACGAGCGAGGCACCGATCACCTCGTCGTCCTCACGCAGGTTGATCGCGATGAGGCCGCCGGCCCGGGGCGAGTCGTACTCGCTCAGCCGCGACTTCTTCACCAGCCCTGACCGGGTGGCGAGCACCAGGTATGGCGCCACCTGGTAGTCGCGCAGCGCGAGCACCTCGGCGATCCGCTCGTCCGGCTGGAACGCGAGCATGTTCGCCACGTGCTGGCCGCGGGCGTCCCGGCCCGCGTCCGGCAGCTCGTAGCCCTTGGCCCGGTACACGCGGCCCTTGTTCGTGAAGAACAGGATCCAGTGGTGCGTCGACGTGACGAAGAAGTGGTCCACGATGTCGTCCGACCGCAACGCAGCCCCGCGCACGCCCTTGCCGCCGCGCCGCTGCGCCCGGTACTGGTCGGTGTTCGTCCGCTTGGCGTACCCGCCGTGCGTGATCGTGACCACGATGTCGGACTCGGCGATCAGGTCCTCATCGGCCACCTCGCCGTCGTAGGCAATGATCTCGGTGCGCCGGTCGTCACCGTACTTGCCGACGATCTCGGCGAGCTCGGAGCCGACGATGGACCGCTGCCGTGCCGGCGAGGCGAGGATCGACTCGAAGTCCGCGATCTTGATCTCGAGGTCGGCGCGCTCCTCGACCAGTTCCTGCCGCTCCAGCGCGGCCAGCTTCCGCAGCTGCATGTCGAGGATCGCGCGCGCCTGGATCTCATCGATCGACAGCAGCGCCATCAGCCCGGTCTGCGCGGCCGCCGCGGACTCAGAACCCCTGATCAGCGCGATGACCTCATCGATCGCGTCGATCGCCGCCAGCAGCGCGGCCACGATGTGCAGCCGCTCCTGCGCCTTGCGCAGCCGGAACCGGGTACGGCGGACGATGACCTCGATCTGGTGGGCCACCCAGTACCGGATCATCTGGTCCAGTCGCAGGGTGCGCGGCACACCGTCGACTAGCGCCAGCATGATCACGCCGAACGTGTCCTGCAGCTGCGTGTGCTTGTACAGGTTGTTCAGCACGACCTTAGCGATCGCGTCCCGCTTGAGCACGATCACCAGCCGCTGGCCGGTCCGGCCGCTGGTCTCGTCCCGCATGTCCGCGATCCCGGACAGCCGGCCATCCCGCAGCAGCTCGGCGATCTTGGCGGCCAGGTTGTCCGGGTTGACCTGGAACGGCAGTTCCTTGACCACCAGGCAGGTGCGGCCGTGGATCTCCTCGACGTCGACCACGGCGCGCATGGTGACCGAGCCGCGCCCGGTGCGGTACGCCTCACGGATGCCGCGCCGCCCCACGATCAGGCCGCGGGTCGGGAAGTCCGGCCCCTTGATCCGCTCCATCAGTCCGTCGAGCAGCTCCTCGTGCGGCGCCCGCACGGCCGGGGACGCGCCGTCGGTAGCACCTTGCGGAACTTCCGGGTGCTGCACCTCGAACCGTTCGTAGTTCTCCAGGTACCACTGGACCCCCTCCGCCACCTCGCGCAGGTTGTGCGGCGGGATCTTGGTGGCCATGCCGACGGCGATGCCCTCGGAGCCGTTAACCAGGAGGTTGGGAAAGCGCGACGGCAGGACGATGGGCTCGGCGGAACGGCCGTCGTAGTTCGGCCGGAAGTCGACGGTCTCCTCGTTTATGTCCCGCAGCATCTCCATCGCCAGCGGGGCGAGGCGGCACTCGGTGTACCGCATCGCGGCGGGCGGGTCGTTGCCAGGGGAACCGAAGTTGCCCTGCCCGTCGACCAGGGGCATCCGCATCGACCAGGGCTGCGCCATCCGGACCAGCGCGTCGTAGATCGCGCTGTCGCCGTGCGGGTGGTACTGGCCCATGACCTCGCCGACCACGCGGGAGCACTTGAAGAACCCGCGGTCCGGCCGGAAGCCGCTGTCGTACATCGCGTAGAGGATGCGGGTGTGCACCGGCTTGAGCCCGTCGCGCACGTCCGGCAGCGCCCGGCCCACGATGACCGACATCGCGTAGTCGATGTAGCTGCGCTGCATCTCGACCTGGATGTCGACCGGCTCGGTCCTGTCATGCCCGCCACCATCGGCCGGCAGATCAGTCACTTCCGTCACTTCGCAACCCCTCAGAGATCACAATCAAATTATCCAGAACGAACAGTGGATTCTCAGTTCCCCTAAATGTCCAGGAACCGGACGTCCTTGGCGTTCCGGGTGATGAACGACCGCCGCGACTCGACGTCCTCGCCCATCAGCACGCTGAACAACTCGTCCGCCTGTGCGGCGTCGTCAAGGGTCACCTGCAGCAGCACGCGCCGCGCCGGGTTCATCGTGGTGTCCCAGAGCTCCTCGGCGTTCATCTCGCCAAGGCCCTTGAACCGCTGCACACCGTCGCGCGGCCGCGGGTCCTTGCGCCCGTCGGCGATGCCGGCCTCGATCTGCCGGTCGCGTTCGGCGTCGGAGAACGCGTACCCTGGGTCGACCCCGCGCCCTTCCCACTTGATCTTGTACAGCGGCGGCTGGGCCAGGTAGACGTGGCCGGCTTCGATGAGCGGCTTCATGAACCGGAACAGCAGCGTGAGCAGCAGCGTCCGGATGTGCTGGCCGTCCACGTCGGCGTCCGCCATCAGGATGATCTTGTGGTAGCGGAGCTTGGTGATGTCGAACTCGTCGTGGATGCCGGCGCCAAGCGCGGTGATCAGCGACTGAACCTCAGTGTTCTTGAGGACCCGGTCGATGCGCGACTTCTCAACGTTGATGATCTTGCCGCGGATCGGGAGGATGGCCTGGAACTGCGGGTCCCGGCCGCCCTTCGCCGAACCGCCCGCCGAGTCGCCCTCGACCACGTAGACCTCAGACCGCGACGGATCGGTGGACTGGCAGTCCGCCAGCTTGCCGGGCAGCCCGTTGGATTCCATCGCTGACTTGCGCCGGGTCAGGTCACGCGCCTGCCGCGCGGCGATCCGTGCCCTGGCGGCCTGGCTCGCCTTGTTGATGATGTCCTTGGCCTCACCCGGGTTGCGGTCGAACCAGTCGCGCAGGTGGTCGTTGGCCACCCGCTGCACGAACGACTTGGCCTCGGTGTTGCCGAGCTTGGTCTTGGTCTGCCCCTCGAACTGCGGCTCGGCCAGCTTGATCGAGACGATCGCGGTGAGCCCCTCGCGGACGTCCTCGCCGGTGAGGTTGTCCTCTTTCTCCTTCAGCAGCTTCTGATCCCGCGCGTACCTGTTGACCACCGAAGTGAGCGCCGCGCGGAACCCCTCCTCGTGGGTGCCGCCCTCGGTGGTGTTGATCGTGTTCGCGAACGTGTGCACGCCCTCGGTGTACGAGGCGTTCCACTGCATCGCGATCTCGACCGACATGCCGAGCTGCTCGTCGGCGAACTCGATGACCGAGCCGTGTACCGGCTCCTTGGACGCGTTCAGGTAGCGCACGAAGTCGGCGATGCCGCCGGCGTACTGGTAGACGATGACGCGCGCCTTGCCGACGGCCGCACCGGGCAGGACGTCGGCGTCGTCATCGTCGGAGGCCGCCCGCGGCCGCTCGTCGGTCAGCGAGATCCGCAGGCCCCGGTTGAGGAAAGCCATCTCCTGCAGCCGGCGCGACAGCGTCTCGAATGACCAGTCGGTGGTCTCGAAGATGGACGCGTCCGGCCAGAACGTCGTCGTCGTTCCCGTCTCCGACGTCTCCTCGCCGCGGGCGAGCGGCGCGACCGGGGTGCCGCCCGCGTAGGACTGCGACCACACGTACCCGTCCTTGCGGACCTCCACGTCGAGCCTGGCCGACAGCGCGTTCACCACGGAGACGCCGACCCCGTGCAGGCCGCCGGAGACGGCATACGACTTGCCGTCGAACTTGCCCCCGGCGTGCAGCGTGGTCAGCACGACCTCGAGCGCCGGGCGCTTCTCGACCGGGTGCTCGTCAACAGGGATGCCGCGACCGTTGTCCCGCACCCGGACCCCGCCGTCGGCGAGCAGCGTCACCTCGATGTCATCGGCGAAGCCGGCCAGCGCCTCGTCCACCGAGTTGTCCACAACCTCGTAGACCAGGTGATGGAGTCCGCGTTCACCGGTCGAGCCGATGTACATGCCGGGACGCTTGCGAACGGCCTCAAGGCCCTCGAGTACCGTGATCGACCGCGCATCGTACGACAATGGAACTCCATCCCTGCTTCAGGCAGCGCCCTGGCCCCCGGCGACCGGACGATCGGCGGTGCGATCCGTTAAGCCCGTACCGCGCTGCGGTTACGCGGCGGCGCAGGACCGCGACCACCGGCAGTCCCAGTCCGCGTGACCATCTTCTATTTTAGCTGTGGTTAGGGACTCTCGCGGCCTTGTTTCCCCCGGGGGGCGACCCCCTGGACCCCTTGACGCGGACGCGGCGGACCGTGCCCGTGCCGAGTTCCTCGGCCAGCCGGCTGACCAGTTGCGGTGCGAGCAGCCGCACCTGGGTCGCCCACGCGGGAGAGTCGGCGCTGACGACCAGCTCCCCGTCGTCGAACGACTCGGGCCGGGTATGCGCCGCCAGCTGCGGGCCGACGATCTGCGCCCAGCCGCCGAACACCGCCCCCACCGCCGCCCGCTGCTCCCACCCGCGCGCGGCCAGCAGCCCGTCCAGGGCCGTGGTGAGCGACTGCGGATCCTCCCGCCGCGGACGCTCTGCTTCCCCGGGGGGGCGACCCCCCCCTGGCCCCCCGATCAGGGGGACTTCCCGTCCCCCTGAAGCCCCCTGGGGGCGCTCGCCCCGTGCCCATGCGTCCGCTCGCGCCCGGGCCAGCGCCTCGGCGGCCAGCCGGACGCGGTCCGGTTCAGGGCGCATGGTCCGCCCCGGCGACAAGCGTGCCGCCGGACACGGTGAACCGCTCGCCGGTGAGCAGGTCCGGCACGTCGGCGGGCACCGCGGCGGTGACGAGCACCTGCTCCGCGCCGCCCACCAGGGCGGCGAGCCGGTCGCGGCGGCCCGCGTCCAGCTCGGCGAACACGTCGTCGAGAATCAGCACCGGATCCTCCCGGCCGGGGCCGGCCCGCAGCAGGTCGAAGCTGGCCAGCCGCAGCGCCAGCGCGAGCGACCAGGACTCGCCATGGCTGGCGTACCCGCGCGCGGGCAGCCCGCGGACGGCCAGGTCCAGTTCGTCGCGGTGCGGTCCGGCCAGGCACACGCCGCGCTCAAGCTCGCTGTCCCGCACCTCGGCGAGGGCCGCACGCAGCGCTGCGGCCGCGACGCTGAGCCGCCGTGCGTGGCCAGGCTCCTCGTCTTCTCCCGAACGATCCGGGCTTTCTTCACCGAACGACCGCCGGTACCCGATGGTGGCCGGCCCGCGCTCGCCCGACACCGCGGTGTAGGCGCGCTCGACGTGCGGCCGCAGCGCGGCCACCAGGTGCTCCCTGGCGACAAGCAGCTCGGCGCCGGCCCGGGCCAGCTGCGCGTCCCACACGTCCAGAGTGCTTACGACAGTCTCACGGGTGCTTGTCTTCCCGCTGCGCACCGCCTTCGGGACGGCCCCGACGGATTTCAGCAGCGCGGTGCGCTGCCGCAGCACCCGGTCGTAGTCGGCGCGCACGGCGGCGTACCGGGGCGCCATCGCGACCAGCAGGTCGTCAAGGAAGCGCCGTCGCTCGCCCGGATCGCCCTTGACCAGGGCCAGGTCTTCCGGCGCGAAGAGCACCGTGCGCAGCACGCCGAGCACCTCCCGGGGCCTGGTGAGCGGGGCGCGGTTGAGCCGGACACGGTTCGCCCGGCCCGGGTTCAGCTCGATCTCGACGAGCGCGTCGCTGGCCGCGCCGCGCACGTTCGCGCGGATGATCGCACGCTCCGCGCCCTGCCTGACCAGCGGGGCGTCGTGTGCCACGCGGTGGCTGGCCAGCGTCGCGACGTAGCCGACGGCCTCCACCAGGTTGGTCTTGCCCTCCCCGTTCGGCCCGCTGAAGATCGTCACACCCGGCTGTAGCGTCACGTCCGCGCTCTGGTACGAGCGGAAGTCCGCCAGGGCCAGCCGGGTGAGATGCATGCCTTCGAGCGTACTTGGCTCCGCCGTCCCCGGACCCGTTCCTAGCCAGCCGAACGGATCGGCATCAGCACGTAGCGGTAGTCGGGCTGTGCCTCGCCCTTGCCGGTGATCACCGCGGGCCTGGTCGGCGTCGTGAACGAGACCCTGGCCATGTCGGAGTCGATCGCGCCGATGCCGTCGAGCAGGTACTGCGGGTTGAACGCGATCTGCATGTCCTCGCCGTCGTAGGAGGCGCCGATTGCCTCGCTGGCCTGCGCCTCGTCGCCGGTGCCCGCCTCGAGCAGCACCTCGCCCGCGCTGAACGTGAGGCGGACCGGGGTGTTCCGCTCGGCGACGAGCGCCACCCGCTTGACCGCGTCCGCGAACGGCGCGGCGGGCAGCTCGGCGACCGCGGAGAACTCGCTGGGCAGCAGGCTCTGATACCTGGGGTACTCGCCGGACAGCAGGCGGGTCGTGGTCTTGCGCCCGGATCCCTCGAACCCGATGATCCCGTCGGTGCTGTTGCCCTCGGCGGTGGCCAGCGCGACCGACACCTCGGCACCGCTGGTCAGCGCGCGGGCAGTGTCGCCAAGGACGCGGGCGGGAACCAGGACTGCGGTGTTCAGCGCGGGTACCGCGGGGGTCCACCGCAGCTCCCTGACGGCCAGCCGGTACCGGTCGGTGGCGACCAGGGTCAGCATGTCGCCGGCGATCTCCACCCGGATGCCGGTCAGTGCGGGCAGCGTGTCGTCGCGACCGGCGGCGATGGCCACCTGGCTGATCGCCGAGGCGAACGCGTCGGCGCCGACCGTGCCGGTCGTCTGCGGCATGTCGGGCAGCGTCGGGTACTCCTCAGCGGGGAGCAGCATGAGCGTGAACGTGGCGCTGCCACAGCGCAGGGTGGTGCGCGCGCCGTCGGTGGACAGGTCCACCGGCTTGGCGGGCAGGCTGCGTACGATCTCGGCGAGCAGCCGGCCGGACACCAGCACGGTGCCGGGCTCGTCCGCGGCCAGCGGGATCGTCGCCTGGGCGGAGACCTCATAGTCGAAGGTGGACAGGGTCAGTTCGCTGCCCGCCTCCAGCCGCATGCCGGCCAGTACGGGGGCCGTGGGACGCGCCGGGAGCGCGCGGGCGGTCCATGCCACGGCCTCAGCGAGTGGGTCACGCTCAACCTGGAGCTTCACGGGTTGCCTCCTGCCGGTTGCGGCCTCGGCTTTGTCCTCAAGCCGACCGCGAACCTACGGTTTCCTGGGATCTCTTTACCTAGAAGTACGTCGTAGTCATAGGGGCTGTGGAAACTGGGGATGCGGCCGTTATCGCTGGTAGACAGCGTTATCCTGGCCGCGGCCGCTGTGCCCGGGCCGGGGATAGACGACGTCCGGCTGTGCGTGCGCCGCGGCCTTTCCCGCGTTACCCACGTACTGTCCCCGGATCTCCCGCGCTGCTCCACAGCGTTTTCCACAACCTGTGTGCACAGCCCTGGCGTGGTCATCCGGCGCGCGCCTGCTGCTTGATGCGGTTGGTGAGCTCGGTCACCTGGGTGTAGATGGAGCGCCGCTCGGCCATCAGCGAGCGGATCTTGCGGTCCGCGTTGATGACGGTGGTGTGGTCGCGCCCGCCGAACTGCTGGCCGATCTTGGGCAGCGACAGATCGGTCAGCTCCCGGCACAGGTACATCGCGATATGCCTGGCCGTCACGAGGACCCGCGACCGGCTCGTGCCGCACAGGTCCTCGATCGACAGGCCGAAGTACGCGGCGGTCTGCCCCATGATCGTCGCCGCGTTGATCTGCGGGCCCTGCGTCTCGGGGATGAGGTCCTTGAGGACGATCTCGGCCAGTTGCAGGTCGACGCTCTGCCGGTTGAGGCTCGCGAAGGCCGTGACCCGGATGAGCGCGCCCTCGAGCTCCCTGATGTTGGTCGAGATCCGGCTGGCGATGTACTCGAGGACGTCGGCTGGCGCGTTGAGGCCCTCCTGGACCGCCTTCTTGCGCAAGATGGCGATGCGGGTCTCGAGTTCAGGGGGCTGGACATCGGTCAGCAGTCCCCACTCGAACCGGCTGCGCAGCCGGTCCTCCAGCGTGACCAGGCGCTTGGGGGCGCGGTCGCTTGAGATCACGATCTGCTTGCTGGCATTGTGCAGGGTGTTGAACGTGTGGAAGAACTCCTCCTGGGTCCCTTCCTTGTTCTCCAGGAACTGGATGTCGTCCACGAGCAGCACGTCCACGTCGCGGTACCGGCGCCGGAAACCGTCCTGCTTGCCGTCCCTGATCATGTTGATGAAGTCGTTGGTGAACTCCTCCGAGCTGACGTACCTGACCCTGAGCCCGGAGTAGAGCGTCTGCGCGTAATGCCCGATGGCGTGCAGCAGGTGGGTCTTGCCCAGCCCGGAGTCGCCGTAGATGAACAGCGGGTTGTAGGCCTTGGCCGGAGCCTCCGCGACCGCGACGGCGGCCGCGTGCGCGAAACGGTTGCTCGAGCCGATGACGAAGGTCTCGAAGGTGTACTTCGAGTTGAGCCGGGCCGACGCCGGCCGCGGGGCCGGGCCGGGCTGATCCGGCTGGTGCGGCCGCGATTCCGGCTTGGCTGGCTCCTGCCGGGAAAGCTGCGGCTGCTGCTGGGCAGGGTATGGCGGCGGGCCCG
>JASHXJ010000018.1 GCA_030043595.1 Trebonia sp. | reverse complement strand
TGGTGCCGGAGAACGACGCGATGGTGCGCGGCAGCCACGACCAGTTCGACGCGGCGAAGACGGACATGTACCGGGCGGAACTGGGCCAGGCCCCGGTCGACGCGCTGACCAACCAGACCAGCAGCCCGGCGATGTACTGCCAGAACATCGTCGATATCCAGACACCGTTCCTGGCGGCCAACCGGGCGCTGCTCGCCGCCGGACAGTCGCCGGTGACGGCGGTGGGCGACAACCTGCTCACCTTCATGGCGAACGAGCTGAACAGGTCCTTCGGCAGCCTTGGCTGCCAGCAGTTCGGCCTGTCGGATCCCGTCAGGGTCATCCTGAATGACGCGGGCGTGGCGGTCGCGGCGACCTTCAGCGCCTCCGTGCAGACGGCGAGCTCGTCGCGGATGTGAGCATTGTGACAAGGAGCCAGTCGATGCGTGCAGTACCGGAAGCGTGGCGGAGCAAGCGCTTCAGGATCTTCGTGCTCGCGGCGGCCGCGCTCGTCGCGGCGGGGGCCGGCTTCGGCGTCGGCAGGGTTATCGGGCTTGGCAACACGGTGGTTCTCTCGGCGATCCCCAGGCCGGCGACGGGGAATGACGCGTTCATCGAGGACGACGACCTCACCGCCCAGGACAACCAGGAGAACATCCTCGAGACGACGGCTCCCGGCATGGTGCACGTCCTGTCGGGCGGGACCTCGGTCGGGATCGGCCTGGTGCTCACGGAGTCGGGGAAGGTGCTGACCACGTACCAGCCCGCCGCGGGCGCGGCGAACCTGTCGGCGGAGTACGTCCTCTCCCGCGCGACCTTCAAGGCCACGGTGATCGGCGAGGACCCGGCGGCGGGCCTGGCGCTGCTCCAGCTGGAGGGCGGCAATGGCAGGCCGTTCTCGACCGTCACGGTCGGGAACTCGGCCACGATCGTCAGGAGCGCGAGAGCCTCCAGGGAGTCCTCCTACCATGTGCCGGGCGAGGTCTACGACACCGCGATCGGCACCACGGGCAGGGAGGACGCGCTGTCCATCGATGTCGGCACCCTGACCACCCTGGACACGACCGTCAGCGTCGGCGCGACGACCCGGAGCGGGCTGATGGCGTCGGTGCTGCAGTCTGCGATGGCTTCGGCGATCGGCGGACCGCTAGTGAACCTGAACGGCCAGGTGATCGGCATCATTGTCGGGGGTTCGGGCAGCGGCCTTCACATCGTCGGCTACGCGATCCCGATCAACACGGCGCTCGCCGTCGCCACGCGGATAGATGACGGCGGCTCCTGACGCTCCGTTCGGGATAATGAATCTCATCGTCCGAACGAACCGTGGTGTCTCGCTGCAGCAGCCGACTCGCCGCGGCCGGGATCGCCGTGGGCGGCGGACAGCGGCGCGACAGCAGAAGGAGACGCCATGCCGGTCAGGCGGGCACCGCGCGCGCCGGCGAGGAGGTTTATCACCTGGACGGCGCTGGCGCTGATGACGGTTGGATCGGTGGGGTACCTCGGGTCAGCGCCCGCGATGTCGGTCTTCGGGCTCGCTTCGGTGTCTGTGTACGTCCTGCCCGCGTTCGTGTTCCTGGTGCCGGTGTCGCTGGTCGCCGCGGAGCTGGCCTCCGGCCGGCCGGGCGGCGTCTACAACTGGGTACGCGAGGGCATGTCCGCCCCGATGGGCCTGCTCGCGGTGTGGTGCGAGTTCGCCCAGACGATCTTCTATTACCCGGCGCTGCTCGGCTATGTCGCGAGTACCCTCGCCTACGTCATCGATCCGCCCCTGGCCGGGAACGGTACCTACAACGCCGTCGTCATCATCGTCTTGTTCTGGGGCGGCGTTCTGCTGACGTCACGCGGGGCGGCGCTGGTGGCCCGGCTCTCGTCAAGCGGGACGCTGCTCGGGACACTGATCCCCGGGGCGATCCTCGTCGTTCTCGGCGTGGCGTACCTGCTCCAGGGGAACCACCCGGCGGCGCCGATGTCAGCTCACCAGCTCCTGCCGGCGTGGAGCGGGCTCGGCAGCATCGTCCTGATCGTCAACAGCTTCTTCACGTACGCCGGCGTCGAAGTCAACGCCGTGCACGTCGACGAGCTCCGCCGCCCTGGACGCGACTATCCCAAGTCCATCTTCCTCGCCATGGCGCTGGTCCTGGCCGTGTTCATCCTCCCGACGCTCGCGATCGCGTGGGTGATCCCCGCGCATCAGATCAGCTTCACCGCCGGCGTTATGCAGGCCTTCGACGCCCTCCTGACGCACTTCCGCCTCGGGTTCGCCGTGCCGCTGATCGCGATCGCGCTGGCGGTCGGCGCACTGGCCGGGATGATGACCTGGCTGGACGGACCCTCTGAGGGACTGCTACGGATCGGGCGCGACCAGGGCTTTCTTCCTCCTTATTTCCAGAAGGTCAATCGTCAGGGAATCGAGGTGCGCATTCTCGCGGCGCAGGGCACCGTGATCACGGTCATAGCCATGCTGTACGCCTTCATACCGAGCGTCACTCGCGCGTACTGGATCTTCGCCGCGATGGCCACCCAGGTGTACCTGATCATGTACGTGCTGATGTTCATCGCAGCGATAAGGCTGCGCCGTTCGCAACCGGATCGCGGAGGCTACAAGGCCCCGGCACTGGGCCTGCTGTGCCTGCTCGGCGGTGTGTCGTCCGTGTTCGCGTTCGTGATCGGGTTCATTCCGCCGTCGCAGTTCGGCCACTCGAACCGGCTCCTTTACGCGCTCCTGATACTCGCCGGGATTGTCGCCATCGGGATCCTGCCGCCGCTCCTGATGGACCGGCTTCGCCAGCCGGCGTGGAAGACATAGCCAGTACGATCCGGGTCTATCGCAGCTCATCCGCAGTTAGCCTTCCCAGTCTCTCAGCAGGTCGGGATTGGAGGACTCGGGCAATGCCAGCCGGTCACGGAGCCGCGATGGGAAACGGACCTTCTTGGGATCAAGAAAATCGATCAGCTCCGACAGGCGGTTCTGGAGCACCACGATCCGCTCCGTGCGGGCCGATTCCAGGGCGGCTAGCTTTTCGATGCCTTCCCGTACGGGCGTGATCCAGCGAGCGAATTCCGGTTCACTTGCCAGCCGTTCCTGAAAGGCAGTGAACGTGGTGCAGTCGGCTGTCTGCTCGTGAGTGTCGGCAGAGAGCGTCATGACCTCGCCTATCGCCCTCTGCTCGCTGCGCACCAAGAGTAGTTCCTCGCCGTCAAGATGGCTTGAGCTGAACGCCCGTGTCACCGCGTGGATATGGCCGAAGAGCCGCTGGTTGAGCTTGTCGTGTCCGAGGTCGATGAACTGGATGCTCCGCCGGAAGATCTCCACCCAGCCTAGGTACTGGCAGACGGTGAATATGCTCCAGTTCAGTTGAATCCTTGACCGGGCGTCCTGCCCCTGGTAGCGGTCGCGGAGCAGGTTGAGCTCGACCGAAGCATAGAGCATAGTGCGCAAGTCGAACGCTGCCCATAGCAGCGGATCGCGGTAATGTGCTACCAGGTCAAGCACTTGCGTGCGCCTAGTCTGATGCGCGGACCTCAGATTGACCGCTAGGGTAAGGAGCAATGCGACTAGGGTCGTGCAGCTGGTGATCAGCGCGACGAGCACCGTGGGATCCATGGATCCACCCCATTACTTCCAAAGCCCGGCTTGCCCGTTGACCCGCATTCTCGCATGCACTCGGGTCAGTTCCCAAGCCGCGGAAAACGGTACCATCGCCCGTTACCATTTCCGTGAGTATTTCCGTAGGAGCGGGTGAGGTGCTTTATGCGCATGTTCGGGCGAAGCTCAATCCGCTAGCTCGGAGGTCCAGACCACAACCTTGGTCCGGTCGCCGCGGAACAGGTCACGAGCGTACTCGAGCGGCTCTCCGGAACGGGCGTACGCGATGCGCTCGACCAGCATGAGCGGCGCGCCCTCGGGGACCTCGAGGGCTTCGGCCTCGCGCACTCGTGCGGTCACCGG
>JASHXJ010000128.1 GCA_030043595.1 Trebonia sp. | reverse complement strand
GCACGCGAAGCCGCAGGTCACGATCTTCTCGACGGGCGACGAGGTGGTCCCGCCCGAGACGGGCGTCCTGCAGCCCGGCCAGGTACGGGACGCGACCGCCGCCGCGCTGGCCGGGCTGGTCAGCGACGCGGGCGGCAGCCCGGTGCACGGCGGCATCGTGCCCGACGACCCGGGCGCCCTGGAAAAGGCGCTCCGCGCGGCGCTGCCGGCCAGCGACGCGATCGTGATCTCGGCCGGCTCGTCGGTCGGCGCGCGGGACGAGACCGCGGGCGCCGTCGGCCGGCTCGGCCCGCCGGGCATCTGGTGTCACGGCCTGGCCATCAAGCCGGGCAAGCCCACGCTGCTTGCCGAATGCGAGGGCGTCCCGATCATCGGCCTGCCCGGCAACCCCAGATCGGCGCTCGTGGTGTTCCGGCTGGTCGGGGTCCCGCTCGTCCGGCTGGTTGGCGGCTGTACGGCAGCGCCGCCCGAGGCGTCCACGCGCGCGCGGCTGAGCAGGGACCTCGCGTCCGCGACCGGGCGGCTGGACGTCGTCCAGGTCACGGTGAGCGCGGGGGTGGCGACTCCGCTGTTCGGCTCCTCGGCGCTGCTGTCGGTGCTGACCGAGGCCGACGGGTACATAATCATCCCCGAGGAGGCGACGGGACTGGATGCGGGTAGTGAGGTGGACGTGATCCTTTATGCCTGATCGTCCTGACCGTCCTGGCAGCCCGGACAGCCCCTTCATCCGCGACGTGCCCGCCGGGCAGGCGCTGGACGCATGGCGCGCCGTCCGGGAGGCCGCGGGCTGCCCCGAGCGCCTGCCGGCTATCACGGTCCCTGTCGCCGAGGCCGCCGGGATGGTTACCGCCGCCCCGGTGTGGGCCGTCCGCTCCTCCCCGCCCTGGGACGCGGCGGGCATGGACGGCATCGCGATCCGCGCCGTGGACACCCTCGGCGCCAGCGAGACCACTCCCGTGTGGCTAGCGCCCGACGCCTACGAGGTCGTCGACACCGGCGACCCGATGCCGGACGGCCGGGACGCGGTCGTGATGCGCGAGCACGTGCACTACGACGAGGCCGGCCGCGCCGAACTGCGCGCCGCCGTTCCCCCGTACCAGCACGTCCGCTCGATCGGCGAGGACGTCAGCGCGGGCGAGCTGCTGCTGCCGGAGGGGCACCGGCTGCGGGCCGCGGACCTGGCGGCAGCGGCTGCGGCTGGGCAGACGCAACTGTCCGTTCGGAAGAAGGCTCTTGTTCTTATCCTGCCCACCGGCGACGAGGTGCGGCCGATCGGGACCGAGCCCGGCCCGGGCGAGATCCTGGACACCAACTCGCTGATGCTCGCGGAGCAGGCGCGGGAGGCCGGGTGCGAGGCGCGGTGCCTGCCGGTCGAGCCGGATGACCCGGCGCGGATAGCGGACGCGGTGGCGCGGGCGGCGGGGGAATGCGACCTGCTGATCGTGATCGCCGGGTCCAGTGCGGGGCGGGACGACTACACCGCGCGGGTGGTGTCCGCGGTGGGCACGCTGGCGGTGCACGGGGTCGCGGTCCGGCCCGGGCACCCGGTGGTGCTCGGGGTGGTCGGGCGCACGCCGGTGCTCGGCGCGCCGGGCTATCCGGTGTCCGCCGCGCTGACCTTCGACATCTTCGCTGTTCCCGTGCTCGCCGAGCTGTCCGGCGCGCCGCCGCGGCGGCGGCCGCGGGCGTCCGCCAAGCTGGCACGGAAGCTGGCGTCGCCGCTGGGCATGGACGACTGGGTGCGGGTGCGGCTCGGGTCCGTGGGCGGCTCCCTGGTGGCGACGCCGCTGCCGCGCGGCGCCGGCGTGCTCACCTCACTCGTCCGGGCGGACGGGCTGCTCGTGGTACCCGCTGGGGTGGAGGGGCACCACGCGGGCTCTTCCGTGCAGGTAGAGCTGCTGCGCAGTCTGGAGGAGATCGCAGCGACGATCGTCGCGATCGGCTCGCACGACCTCGTGCTCGACCTGGCGGCGTCTTCGTTGCGGGCTGATGACCCGCTCGTCACGCTGGTGTCGTCGAACGTCGGCTCGCTGGGCGGGCTGGTGGCCTTGCGCGACGGGCTGTGCCACATCGCCGGGTCGCACCTGCTCGACACCGCGTCGGGGGAGTACACGCTGCCGTACGTGGACCGGGTGTTCGGCGCTGCTGCCAGCGATGTGGCGGTGGTCCGGCTGGTGCACAGGGAACAGGGGCTGATGGTCGCCGCCGGGAACCCGCTGGGGCTGTCCGGGATCGCCGACCTGGCGCGGCCGGGAGCGGGCGTCCGGTACGTCAACCGGCAGCGCGGCGCGGGCACCCGCGTGCTGCTCGACCACGAGCTCGGGCGGCTGGGCATCCCGTCTTCCAGTATCCCGGGGTACGCGCGCGAGGAGCCGACGCACCTGGCGGTGGCCGCGGCGATCGCCTCGGGGCGCGGGGACGCGGGGCTCGGGATTTACGCGGCGGCGCGGGCCTTCGGCCTGGACTTCGTGTCCGTGACGTGGGAGCCGTATGACCTGGTGGTGGCGCCGGGTGCGCTGCACAGCCCGCTGCTCGCGCCGCTGTGGGCGCTGCTGAGCGCGGACCGTTTCCAGGCGGCGGTCACCGAGCTCGGCGGCTACTCGGCCAAGGAGATGGGCCGGCGGATCCGCTAGCAGCCCGTATGCCGCCCTTTCGCGGCCCTTACGCGGCCCTTACGCCTTAGTAGACCACGTAGCCGACCACGACATCGCCGTTGTCGGCGCGGATGACCGAGATCACCCCGGTCTTCGCCGGGTTGGGGAACGGAACGATCGTCAGGCCCTTCGTCCCGTCCACGAGCACGTCGTTCTGCACGCGCCAGCCCGGCCCGGTGTCCCAGATCGCCACCCGTATCCTGGCCGGCGGCTGGCCCTTGACCCCGTTGTCGCAGCCGAACGCGATGTGGTGAGAGGACCCCGGCGGCACGCTCATAATCGTTATCGCGTTCTTGCCGTTGCTCAGTTCTCCTGACTGCAATTCCGCCTCCGTAGTGCCGTTCGGGTCTGTGGTGAAGAAGTTGTCAAGCAGCAGCGACTGGTCCAGGGCACGCCCGAGCGCGGAACTCGTCCATTGCGTCCCGTCCACCTCAATAGGGACCAGTCCGCAGCTCCCGGGCCCGCAGATGTGCTCGCCGACCCCGTAGTGCGCTGTCCACAGCCTTATGTCGGCGCGGTTGATGTTCGCCGGGCCCAGCACGGGCAGGACGCTGTTCGTCATCGCGGACGCGCTCGCGTAGACGCACGGGCGCTGAATGCCGCGCTGCTTCTGCCGCGTGTACCAGCCGGGAATGTCGGAGGCGACGGACGCGCCCGCTTCGACATCGAGCGTGTCCGCGTTGTTGCTGGAGTACAGCGCGATGCTCAGGCGGTAAGCCTTCGGAAACGTGCTGACGATGTAGGCGAAGTTGGGCTGGTCGCCGACTGATCCGTCGACATACGCGGCGTACGCCTGCGCTCCGGAGGGAAACTGATTATTCAGCACGGAGTCAAACATCGTTATGCCAGTCACTCTAAGAAGGTAACCCCTTGGCTGCCCCAGGCATGTGACGAACGCATATTGATGAGCGATCTGGGTTGAAGTTGCGCGAGTGTGACGGGCAATCTCGATTGCTAACGGCTAGCGGCTAGCGGCTAGCGGCTAGCGGCTAACGCCGGCGTCCGTCGCGGCCGAGCCCGGTCTGGGACCGGGACCGGGACCGGGTCTGGGCTGGCGCGTTTGGCCCTGTGGCCCCCCGGGCTAATGACGGGCACGCCAGGAGCGGGCTCCGTTCCAAATCTCGTGACGATAACAGCCGCTCGTCTCCGGCGCGGGCGCAGCCGGTGGTGATTCACCCTATATGTCCGTTTCCGGCGGGTTCCCGGCGCCCACCGTGCCCGCGAGGTACCGGATGAATGTGACATCGAGCCGGCCATGGGCGGCTGAATGTCACATTCATCCGGCCCCGA
This sequence comes from Trebonia sp., assembly GCA_030043595.1. GTDB lineage: Bacteria > Actinomycetota > Actinomycetes > Streptosporangiales > Streptosporangiaceae > Trebonia. The sequence continues at coordinate 61 of JASHXJ010000128.1, read as the reverse complement.
CCCCGGCCGGCCCCGCAGTCCGGTGACAGCAATCACCGCGTGACCAGTACGCGATCTTCAC
>JASHXJ010000127.1 GCA_030043595.1 Trebonia sp. | reverse complement strand
CCATGGCGCCAGCCCGCGCCGGCGCGGGAGCCGGAACGTGGGCGGCTCCGGCGGCAGGCAGGTCCCGGGTGATCGGCTCGAGCTCGGCGTAGGTCTTGGCCGCGTAGACGGCATCCAGCCGCTCGTCAAGCTCCTCCATCGTCAGCCGCCCGTCCCCGGCGGCCTGGCGCAGTATGTCGGCGACGCGCTCACGATCGGAATCGGAAGCGCGCAGGTTCCCGCTGTCCGGGACGTCCGGGACTGCTGGCGGACTACTCATACGTAAGAGCCTAGGCGGCAACCGGCATCTGGGTACAGTTCAGCCCCCATTCAGCTGCGCGCCGCAGATGTCCGATTATTTTCGCGGCGGGCCGTCGTCCGCGTTCACGAAGCGTCCTCCGGTGACGGGAGCCGCCCGTGGGGTTTCGATCCGCAGCTGGTCACCGTGCCCACCCTGGTGCTGCACGGCGGCGCGGACCGCGTCGTGCCGAGTGCGCACGGCGAGTGGCTGGCGCGCCGGATCAGCGGGGCGGCGCTGTGGCTGCGCCCTGGCGAAGGGCACGTGTCCATCCTCGGGGCGGCGGCCGCGGCCATGGCCTGGCTGGCCGGACGATCCGGCTGAGCGAGCAGAGCAGCAACGCTCCGTTCGGGATAAGGAAAGGGAGCCTAAGCGGAACGGCCGGCTAGCTGTGCGCCGGCGGCGGCGAGCACCCGGACCACCTCGCGGCCGAACCTGACGTCACACGGGTGCGCGAGATGCCCCCCGGCAGCACCGGCGGCAAGTTCGCTCACCGCCACGCGCAGTGCCGCCACCGGGTCGACCGGCGTGGCAGGCATCACCGAACGTCCCGCTTCACCCCACACGAACAGGTTGTTTCCTGTGGCGGCCGGCGGGGCGCTCAGCGTCACCGTGGCCGTGCTCGACGCTCCGCCGGAGTGCCGCATCACCAGGTGCGTCACATCCGACGCGCCGGCCACGGCGGAAACGGAGGTCACCGGGCCGAGGCAGGCCCACAGCAGGGACACCACGTGCGGGCCGAGGTCCCACAGGGCCCCCTTCTCCCGCCGCCACGGCGTGTTGAACGGGTTGCCCGGCTGCAGGGCCGAGCCGAGCCAGACCGCGACCCCGCCGGACCAGCCGCCGCCGGACCAGCCGCCGCGCGCGTGCTCGTCGGTGAGCCAGGCGCGGATCTCGGTGTTGAACCGCGCCGTGAAGAACACCACCGAAGCGACCCCGCCGGACTCGACTGCGGCGACGAGCTTGTCCGCCTCGTCGGCCGACAGCGCGATCGGCTTCTCGAGCAGCAGGTGCTTGCCGGCTTCGGCCGCCCGGATGGCGAGCGGTGCCTGTACGTGCGGCGGCACCGCGAACGCGACCGCGTCCACGGCGTCGAGGAAGGCGCCGAGGTCCGCGTAACCCACGGCGCCGTATCCGGCCGCGAGCGACTCCGCCGCGCTGGCATCCCGTCCCCAGACTGCGGCGAGCGTGCTGCCCGCAGTGGAAGCGAGGGCGGGCGCGTGCGTGGTCCGCGCCCAGAACCCGGTTCCGACGAGGCCGAACCGCATCAGACCTCGGCGGCGCACCATGGGACCGATGCTACGGCCCGGCGCCGTACCGCGTAAGGTCTGACCCGTGCGTGTCGTTCTCGCTTCGGCTTCCCCCGCCAGGCTTACCGTGCTGCGCGCCGCGGGCCTGGACCCGCAGGTGATCGTCAGCGGCGTCGACGAGGACGCCTACGCGGCCGCGACGACCGCCGAGCTCGTCGGCCTGCTCGCGGCCGCGAAGGCAACCTCGGTCGCCGCGCAGCTGGAGGACGGCGTGGTGATCGGCTGCGACTCGATGCTCGACCTTGACGGCCGCGCGTACGGCAAGCCCGCCGGCGCCGCCGAGGCCATCGAATGCTGGCGCCAGATGGCGGGCAAGGAGGGCACGCTGCTCACCGGGCACTGCGTGATCGACGCCTCCTCCGGCCGCAGCCTGCAGGGCGTGGCCGCGACGACGGTCCGCTTCGGCACCCCGACAGACCACGAAATCGAGACGTACGTCGCCACCGGGGAGCCCCTGATGATGGCCGGGGCGTTCACGATCGAGGGCCTCGGCGGCTGGTTCATCGACTCCATCGACGGCGACCACACCAACGTGATCGGGATATCGCTGCCGCTGCTGCGCCGGCTGCTCGCCGGCGTTGGCGTGACGATCCCGGCGCTGTGGAATCAGTACAGCAGCGTGGAGTAATGCTCGGGCGCGTAGTACGCCTCGAGTTCTTCCAGCGTCTCGGGCGTGTCCTGGACCGCCTTGCACAGCGCCGCGACCGACGGCAGCGCCTCCGGCGCCGGCCAGGACGACGGCCGCCACAGCCCGGATCGCATGAATGCCTTCGCGCAGTGGAAGAACACCTCGTCGATGTCCACGATCATCGCCAGCAGCGGACGCCGCCCGCGGACGGCCAGGTCGTCGAAGAACGGCGCGTCCCGTACCAGCCGCGCCCTGCCGTTGACCCGCAGCGTGTCCTCCCGGCCAGGGATCAGCGAGATGATCCCGACATGCGGGTTGGCGAGCACGTTGAGGTAGCCGTCAGCGCGCTTGTTGCCCGGCCGTTCCGGTATGACGATCGACGTCGGCGACAGCACGTGAATCAGCCGCCCGGCGGGGTCGCCCTTCGGGGAGGCGTCGCAGTTCCCCGCGGCGTCGGACGTCGCGATCACGCAGAACGGCGAGGCGCGCAGCCATTCGGCCTGGCGCGGGTGCAGGGTGGCGCGCACCTTGGCGGCGGCCCGCGGCGTCGGCAGCCCGCCGAGCGCCGCCCGCAGTTCGTCGGCGGAGGTGATCTCCGCGGGCATGCTCCGCGTTCGCGGGGTCTGCGTGATGCTCATGATCACAATCGCATGAACGACTGGAACGTGGCCCGCTCGGACAGCAGTGACGGCGGGCCGATTATCTTCCGGTCGGGTTTGCCTACGACCTCGTCGTCCTTTCCTGGGTAATCGAACTGCTCGAGGATGTGCCGCATGGCCTCGAGCCGGGCGCGCTTCTTGTCGTTGCTCTTCACCACCGTCCACGGGGCGTCGGCCGTGTCCGTGTAGAAGAACATCGCCTCTTTCGCTTCGGTGTACTCGTCCCACTTGTCCAGCGACTCGATGTCCATCGGGCTCAGCTTCCACTGCCGTACCGGGTCGACCTGCCGGATGATGAATCGCGTGCGCTGTTCGGTGCGCGTCACCGAGAACCAGAACTTCGTCAGCGACAGCCCCGAATGGACCAGCATCCGCTCGAATTCCGGCGCCTCGCGCATGAACTCCAGGTACTCCTCCGGCGTGCAGAAGCCCATCACCCGCTCCACGCCGGCCCGGTTGTACCAGGACCGGTCGAACAGCACCATCTCCCCGGAGGACGGCAGGTGATTCACGTACCGCTGGAAATACCACTGGGTCCGTTCTCTCTCGGTGGGCTTCTCCAGCGCCACCACGCGCGCGCCGCGCGGGTTCAGGTGCTCGGTGAAGCGCTTGATCGTGCCGCCTTTTCCGGCCGCGTCCCGCCCCTCGAACACGATGATCAGCCGCTGCCCGGTGTCCTTGACCCAGTTCTGCAGCTTGACCAGCTCGATCTGCAGCAGCCGTTTCGCCTTCTCGTACTCCTCGCGCGGCATCCGCTCTTCATACGGGTAGTCCTCACGCCAGGTGTCCACCTGGCGCCCGTCGGGCCAGAGCAGGACCGGGTCGTCGTCGTCAGTGTCCTCTACGGTCAGCCCGGCGAGGACGGCGAGGTCAGCCGGGTCTTCCGAGCCCGGCGATGGCAGCACACGCATCACGCTACTAGCAGAACACATTAAGGCGGCCTGGTCACGGCCGGGGACGTGTGTTCACCGGCACGTCGGTGCCCGGTTCTCCTTCCCTTATCCCGAACGATCCCGGCCTTCTGTGACCAGCAAGTTCTCACTCGTCGCCGTGCACGACCTGGCCGCCGGCGATCGTCAGCGCCACCGAGGTATCGCCGATCCGGCCGGGCGCGATCGTGTACAGGTCCTGGTCGAGCACTGCCACGTCAGCGAGCTTGCCGGGCGCCAGCGTTCCCGCCACGTCGTCCTCGTGGTTGACATAGGCGACGCCCTGGGTGAAGGCATCGATCGCCGCGTCCACGGTGATCGCCTCCGCGGGCAGCAGCGGCCGCGTGGTCTCCGGCGTGCCCGGCTCGCCGAGCCGGGCCGACAGCACCCGGTTGACGGCCACGTGCATTCCCTGCAGCGGGTCCGCGCTGGAAACCGGCCAGTCGCTGCCGAACGCGACCTTCGCGCCATGGCGCAGGACCGCGCCGATCCGGTACAGCCAGCCGGCCCGCTCGGCGCCGACGAGGGGCACGGTGAGCTCCGCGACCTGCTCGTCCTCGCACGCCCACAGCGGCTGGAAGGTGGCCGCCACGCCGAGCCGGGCGAACCGGTCCAGGTCAGGCGGGCTGATGAACTCCAGGTGGGCGATGTGGTGCCGGCCGCTCGCCCGCTGCGCGGCCGGCAGTTCGGCGAGCGCGTCGAGCGCGGCCGTGACCGCGCGGTCCCCGATCGCGTGGAAGTGCAGCTGGAAGCCCAGGCCGGACAGCTGCGCGGCGGCTTCGCCGAGTTCTTCCGGGTCGATGAACAGGCTTCCCTTGTGGCCGGTGGGATGCCCGTGCGCGTCCAGGTACGGCGTGCTCATCGCGGCGGTGAACGTCTCGCAGACCCCGTCCAGCATCAGCTTGACCGTGCTGGCGCGGAAGCGGCCGCCGCTCTGCGCGGCTTTAGCGCGGCGGGCCTGCAGCTCCGCGACCTGGCGCAGCCCTCGGGACCGGTCCCACCACAGCGACCCGGTGACCCGGCAGGTCAGCAGCCCGTCCGCGGCGGCCCGGCAGTAGGTATCGAACGCGTCCGGCATGCCGAGCTCGCCCGCCGCGCCGACGCACGCGTCCTGGATGCTGGTGATGCCGAGCTCGTGGAGGTGCCGTTGCGCGGCGAGCAGCGCCGCGGTGAGCTCGGCCTGCGCTGGCGGCGGGACGTGGTCCGCGACCAGCCGCATCGCGCCGTCGTGCAGCGCGCCAGTGGGGGCGCCCGCGTGGTCGCGCTCGATCCGCCCGTCGGGCGGATCGAGCGTGCGTTTCGTGATTCCCGCCAGCGTCAGCGCAGCCGAATTCACCCAGGCCGTGTGGTGGTCGCGGTTCGGCAGGAACGCGGGCCGCCCGCCGGTCACCGTGTCGAGATCCGCGGCCGCGGGAATGCCCCCCGGGAAGCCCGCCATCGGCCAGCCGCCGCCGAGCACCCAGCCGCCGGGCGGCAGCCCGGCGGCGTAGGCCGCGATCGAGTCCAGGCACTCCTGCCTGGTCCGCGTGCCGGCCAGGTCGCAGCGCAGGCTTTCCAGCCCGCCCTGGACCGGGTGCACGTGCGCGTCGCCGAACGCCGGGATCGCCAGCCGGCCGCGCAGGCCGATCACCCGCGTCCGCGGGCCTATGTGCTCCTTTATCTGGTCGTCGCTGCCAAGCGCCTGGATCAGGCCGCCGCTGATCGCCGCCGCCTGGACGAAGCCGGATGGATGGGCTGGCGTGCGGATCTTCCCGCCGGCGAGGACCAGGTCCGCCATCCCCGCCGGATCGCGGGTGCGGTTCCGTCCCAAGGTCATGAGTCGCGATCGTAGCGGCCGGCGGCGATAGCCTGTGCGGCATGGGTGAGGCCGTGATCTATACCGACGGTGCCTGCAGCGGCAATCCGGGGCCGGGCGGGTGGGGTGTCGTGCTGCGGTACGGGAACGCGGAGAAAGAGCTGCACGGCGGCGAGCCGCTGACCACGAACAACCGCATGGAGCTGATGGCCGCCATCCAGGCGCTCGAGGCGCTGACCAGGCCGGTGCCGGTCAGGCTGCACACCGACAGCAGGTACCTGCTCGACGGGATCACCAAATGGGCCGACCGCTGGCAGCGCAACGGGTGGAAGACCGCCGGGCGCCAGCCGGTCAAGAACGCCGACCTGTGGCAGCGGCTGGTGACGGCCATCGAACGGCACCAGGTCACCTGGGAGTGGGTGAA
>JASHXJ010000126.1 GCA_030043595.1 Trebonia sp. | reverse complement strand
TGGGACGGGGTGCTTGACACCCTCAAGACGCAGCACAAGGTCACCTGGGTACTGCTCAACGAGTCGAACGTCCTGTCGCTGGACGAAGGCGTGCTGACGCTCCGCTTTCCCAGGCCGGGGAACGTGAAGGGCTTCGCGGGCAGCAGGCACGAGGACGTGCTCAGGCAGGTGCTGCGCGCGCGGTTCGGGGCGAGCGTCTCAGTCCGGGCGGTCTCTGCCAGCCCGGGGGAGCGATCCCCCGCGGTCCCCCCAGGCCAGGGGGAGCAGTCCCCCCGGACCCCTCCTGCCCAGACCCCCCCAGCCCGGACCTCCCCGGCCCAGACCCCGGCCACGCCGCCCGCCGACCCCGCGGCTTCCTCAGCTCTTAGCGAACCGGCAGCCGACGGGGAGCCTGCCCGCCCGGCCGCGGACGTGCCCTTTCCCTCCGACGACGACTTCGAGCCGGACGACGAGGACATGGCCGCGCCTGGCCTGGCCGAGCTGACAGGCATGGCGCTTGTGCAGCGCGAGCTCGGCGGCCAGATCATCGGCGAATTCGAGGACTAGAGCGCCGCGCGGACACGCGGGAAAACTGCGCCCGAGCGGGCGTAGGCTCTCCGGTAAAGGAGGGTGGACGTGGAACCTGGCGGCTTTGACATGCAGCAGATTTTCCAGGCTGCGCAACAGATGCAGGCGCAACTGATGAACGCGCAGCAGGCGCTTGCCGACAGCGAAGTGACGGGGACAGCGGGCGGCGGTGCCGTCAGGGCGGTCGTCAGCGGGGCTGGCGAGCTGCTCGACCTGACGATCGAGGCCAGCGTGATCGACCCGGCTGACCCGGCGGAGACAGCGGCCACCGTCGCCGACCTGGTTCTGGCGGCGATCAGGGATGCCAGCCGGGCCGCCGCGGACCTGCAGCAGCGGCAGCTGGGCGCGCTGAGCGGCGGGGTGCCAGGACTGGACCTGTCCGCGCTCGGGCTGCCCGGGGCCGGGATCGGCCTGCCTGGGGCCGGCCACGCGGTCGGGTACGTCGACGATGACGAGTACGACGATGAGTACGACGACGAGGACGACCTCGACGAGGACGAAGACGACGACGACGAAGAGTACGACGAGGACGACCTCGACGAAGACGACGACGAGCGCTGACGGCCCGGCATGTACGAAGGCGTCATACAGCACCTGATCGACGAGCTCGGCCGGCTGCCCGGCGTCGGGCCCAAGGGCGCCCAGCGGATCGCGTTCTACCTGCTCGCCGCGGACGCCGAGGACGTCCGCAGCCTTGCGGCGGCGCTGATCGAAGTGACCGAGCGGGTGCGCTTCTGCAAGACCTGCGGAAACGTGGCAGAAGCTGAGGAATGCCGGATCTGCCTGGACACCAGGCGCGACCCGTCGGTCATCTGCGTCGTCGAGGAGCCCAAGGACGTCGCTGCCGTGGAGAAGATCCGCGAGTTCCACGGCCGGTACCACGTACTCGGCGGCGCGATCAGCCCGATCGACGGCGTCGGCCCTGACGACCTCAGGATCCGCGAGCTGATGGCCAGGCTGTCGGACGGGACGGTTACCGAGCTGATCCTCGCGACCGACCCGAACCTCGAAGGCGAGGCGACCGCGACCTACCTGGCCCGGCTGGTGAAGCCGCTGGGGCTGCGGGTCACCCGGCCGGCCAGCGGGCTTCCCGTGGGCGGCGACCTGGAGTACGCGGACGAGGTGACGCTGGGCCGCGCCTTCGAGGGCCGCCGCCTTCTTGACGTGTGATTCCTGTTCTTCCTGCAGGTAATCGATTGGGCGTCCCGGCGGGCCGCGGATACACTCAAGCGTCTTCCGCCGTCGATACCGGGAGGAGCGGCGCGTCCGGTGGCCCTTGTCGTGCAGAAGTATGGTGGTTCCTCGGTAGCCGACGCGGAGGGCATCAGGCGCGTAGCGCAGCGGATCGTCGCCACCCGGAAGGGCGGCGACGACGTGGTCGTGGTCGTCTCGGCCATGGGTGACTCGACCGACGAGCTGATCGACCTGGCCAACCAGGTCAGCCCGCAGCCGCCGGCCCGCGAGCTCGACATGCTGCTGACCGCGGGGGAGCGTATCTCGATGGCGCTGCTGGCGATGGCGATCGCCAGCCTGGGCATGGAAGCGCGCTCCTTTACCGGGTCGCAGGCGGGCGTGATCACCGACGCCGTGCACGGCCGGGCCAGGATCATCGACGTCACTCCGGGCCGGATCGCCACCGCGCTCGGCGAGGGCGCGATTCCGATCGTGGCGGGCTTCCAGGGCGTCTCGCAGACCACCAAGGACATCACTACCCTCGGCCGCGGCGGCTCCGACACCACCGCGGTCGCACTCGCCGCCGCGCTGCGCGCGGACGTCTGCGAGATCTACACGGACGTGGACGGCGTGTTCACCGCCGACCCGCGGATCGTCCCGGGCGCGCGCCGGATACCGCGGATGAGCTACGACGAAATGCTCGAGATGGCCGCGTGCGGCGCGAAGGTGCTGATGCTGCGGTGCGTCGAGTACGCGCGACGGTACGGGGTCCCGATCCACGTCAGGTCCTCATACAGCGACCGGGTCGGAACCCTGGTGAGCGGGCAGGCCAACGATGAGCTGGAGGGAGCCGGGATGGAGCAGGCCATAATTTCCGGAGTCGCGCACGACAGGAGCGAGGCCAAGATCACCGTGGTCGGCGTGCCCGACCGGGTGGGCGAGGCGGCCCGGATATTCGGCGCCATCGCGGAGGCGGACATCAACATCGACATGATCGTGCAGAACGTGTCCGCGATCGCGACCGGCCGAACCGACATCTCGTTCACGCTCCCCTCCAGCGACGGCCAGCGGGCCCTTGAGATGCTCCGCGCCGCGCAGGCCGAGGTCGGCTTTCAGTCGCTGCTCTACGACGACCGGATCGGCAAGGTGTCCCTGATCGGCGCCGGCATGCGATCGCACCCGGGCGTCAGCGCCAAGTTCTTCCGCGCGCTCGCCGAGGCGGGCGTGAACATCGGGATGATCTCCACGTCGGAGATCCGGATCTCTGTCGTGGTGAGCCAGAGCGACGTGGACAACGCGGTGACCGCCACGCACAAGGCGTTCGACCTGGAAGCGGATGAGGTGGAGGCCGTCGTGTACGGGGGGACCGGCCGGTGAGCCGGCGCCCCGCGCTCGCGGTTGTCGGCGCGACCGGCGCGGTCGGCACCGTCATGCTCGACCTGCTCTCCACCCGCGAGGACGTCTGGGGAGAGATCCGGCTGATCGCCTCGGCGCGGTCCGCCGGGCGGCGACTCGCCGTGCGGGGCGAGGAGACCGAGGTAGTCGCGCTGTCGGCGGATGCCTTCGACGGCGTGGACGTGGCCATGTTCGACGTGCCGGACGAGGTATCGGCCGCGTGGGTGCCTGTCGCGGCGGCGCGGGGCGCGGTCGCGGTGGACAACTCCGGCGCGTTCCGGATGGACCCGGACGTCCCCCTGGTCGTTCCCGAGGTCAACCCGGACGACGTGGCCAGGCGGCCGAAGGGCATCATCGCGAACCCGAACTGCACCACGCTGTCGCTGATCGTCGCCGTCGGCGCGCTGCACAGATCGTTCGGCCTGCGCGAGCTCGTCATCGCCTCCTACCAGGCGGCATCGGGAGCTGGCCAGGCCGGCATCGACACGCTTTACGCGCAGCTGGGCAAGGTCTCGGGAACCAGGTCGCTCGGCCAGCGGGCGGGTGACCTGCGCGGCGTGGTCGGTGACCTCGGCCCGTTCCCGGCGCCGCTGGCGCTGAACGTCGTTCCCTGGGCCGGGTCAGTCAGGGACGAGGGCTGGTCCTCAGAAGAGCTCAAGCTGCGCAACGAGTCACGCAAGATCCTCGGGCTGCCGTCGCTGCGGGTCTCAGCCACGTGCGTCCGTGTCCCGGTCGTGACCACCCACTCGGTCGCGGTGCACGCGGTATTCTCCCGGCCGGTCGGCCGGGCGGCCGCGTGGGAGACGCTGCGCGCCGCGCCCGGCGTCGTCCTGTGCGACGAGCCGGAGCACGGGGACTTCCCGACGCCCGCGGACGTGGTGGGCACCGACCCGACGTGGGTCGGCCGGGTCCGCGAGTCCCTCGACGACCCGAACGCGATCGACTTCTTCGCCTGCGGCGACAACCTGCGCAAGGGCGCCGCGCTCAACACCGCACAGATCGCCGAACTGGTCGCGGCCGACCTCTCGTGACCGCCCTCGGCTGTCGCCGTCCCGGCCTGCCCATGCCGGGGCGGAGCTATCTGCCCATTTCGTAAAACATGTCTGTTTTTAGCACCGTAAGCCTCTCGTAGTTAATTCGACAGGTATAACACTGTCACTCACGGTATAAAGGACTTGCCCCTGTGTACCGGCCTGCGCGGACGACGCCGCTGATCGAGGGCACGAATCGAATACATGGTGGGTTTTGGTTATATATATCGTTTCGTGTCCAAACGGTTATCAGCGCTGATATAGTCGGACCGCCTGAGCGG
>JASHXJ010000017.1 GCA_030043595.1 Trebonia sp. | reverse complement strand
TGACTGGCGGCGGGCTGGCTCGGCTGCCGCGGCAGCACCCGGGCGGCGCTTGGCGCGTGTTGTTCAAGCGCCGCGAGCACGGCGCGCAGGTCGTCTTCTGTTCTCACCGGTGTCCCTCCTCGCTGGTCGCCCGCGCCCGTGGTGCGAGCTCGACGCGCAGCGCGCCGAGTGCCCGGGACGCGTAGCCGCGGACCGTGCCCGGCGTGCAGCCGAGCAGGTCCGCGATCTCGGAATCGGAGAACCCTTCGTAGTAGCGGAGGACGAGCACGGCGCGCTGCCGGCGTGGCAGCTTGCCGAGTTCGGCGAGGAGGGCGTCCCGCTCGGCATACAGGCCGGCGTGGTCCGGGGCATGGCGGTCATCGATGTCGGCGGTGCCCGCGGGCAGCAGCCGCCACGAACGGCGCCGCCAGGACAGGTACTCGTTGACGATCATCTTCCTGACGTAAAGCTCGGGACGGTCGAGCTCGCCGATCTGGTCCCACCGGCCGCTGGCGCGGATCAGGACCTCCTGGACCACGTCCTCAGCGAGCGCGCGGTCTCCTGCGAGCACGCCAGCGAACCGCAGCACCGCGGGTAGCCTGGTGGCCGCGAACTCCTCGAAGCGCATCGTGTTCCCATCGTCGGGGCTTCCGACTAGAACACGCGCCGGCCGGCCGGAATGTTGCGCGCCGGCGGGAATGAACCGGCGATCAGCAAAGTTGAGTGTGAGTGACTCAAGTCATTTGACACCGGGACTCGCCTGGGGCAGGCTTGAGCCCGGAAGACTCAACTTCACACACTTACGAGGACTGCTCATGGCACGTGCAGTAGGTATTGACCTCGGGACGACGAACTCGGTTGTCGCCGTTCTCGAAGGCGGGGAGCCGACGGTCATCGCCAACGCGGAAGGCTCACGGACCACCCCGTCCGTCGTCGCGTTCGCCAAGAACTCCGAGGTTCTGGTCGGCGAGGTCGCGAAGCGGCAGGCCGTCACCAATGTGGACCGGACGATCCGTTCGGTCAAGCGGCAGATGGGGACCGACTGGACCGTCACGATCGACAGCAAGAAGTTCACCCCCCAGCAGATCAGCGCGTTCATCCTGCAGAAGCTCAAGAGGGACGCCGAGGCCTACCTGGGCGAGAAGATCACCGATGCGGTGATCACCGTCCCCGCGTACTTCAACGACGCGCAGCGCCAGGCCACCAAGGAGGCCGGCCAGATCGCCGGCCTGAACGTGCTGCGGATTATCAACGAGCCGACTTCGGCTGCGCTGGCCTACCACCTGGAGAAGGAGGGTTCCGCCAAGATCCTGGTCTTCGACCTGGGCGGCGGCACCTTCGACGTCTCGCTGCTCGATGTCGGCGACGGCGTCGTCGAGGTCGAGGCGACCAACGGTGACAACCACCTCGGCGGCGACGACTGGGACCAGCGGATCGTGGACTGGCTGGTGCAGGACTTCAAGGCCGGCTACGGCATCGACCTGTCCAAGGACAAGATGGCGCTGCAGCGGCTGCGCGAGGCGTCGGAGAAGGCGAAGATCGAGCTGTCGCAGTCGATGGAGTCGCAGATCAACCTGCCCTACATCTCGCACTCGCCGGACGGCCCGCTGCACCTGGACACCAGGCTCACCCGCGCCGAGTTCCAGAAGATGACCGCTGACCTGCTCGACCGCTGCAAGAACCCGTTCCAGCAGGTCATCAAGGACGCCAACGTCAAGATGGCCGACATCGACCACGTGGTGCTCGTCGGCGGCTCCACCCGGATGCCTGCCGTCGTGGACCTGGTCAAGTCGCTGACCGGCGGCAAGGAGCCGAACAAGGGCGTCAACCCGGACGAGGTCGTCGCCGTCGGCGCCTGCCTGCAGGCCGGCGTGCTCAAGGGCGAGGTCAAGGACATCCTGCTGCTCGACGTGACCCCGCTGTCGCTGGGCATCGAGACCAAGGGCGGCATCTTCACCAAGCTGATCGAGCGGAACACCACGATCCCGACCAAGCGCTCGGAGATCTTCACCACGGCCGACGACAACCAGCCGTCCGTGCAGATCCAGGTCTACCAGGGCGAGCGCGAGATCGCCGCGTACAACAAGAAGCTCGGCATGTTCGACCTGACCGGCATCGCGCCGGCGCCGCGCGGCATCCCGCAGATCGAGGTCACCTTCGACATCGACGCCAACGGCATCGTGAACGTGTCCGCCAAGGACCTGGGCACGGGCAAGCAGCAGTCGGTGCAGATCACCGGCGGCTCCGCGCTGCCGAAGGACGACATCGAGAAGATGGTCCGCGACGCCGAGCAGTACGCCGAGGAGGACCGCAAGCGGCGCGAGGAGGCCGAGGTCCGCAACCAGGCCGACACGCTCGTCTACAGCACGGAGAAGTTCCTAGCCGAGAACGACGAGAAGGTGCCCGCGGACATCAAGTCCGAGGTGCAGGCCGCGATCGCCGACCTGAAGAAGGCGATCGAGGGCAACGACATCGACACCATCCGGACGGCCAGCGCGCACGCCGCGCAGGTCAGCCAGAAGATGGGCACCGCCATCTACCAGGCGGCGCAGGCAGCCCAGAGCGCGGCAGCCTCGTCGAGCGACGAGGGCAGCGACTCCACCCCGCATGACGAGGGTGTGGTCGACGCCGAGATCGTGGACGAAGGCGACGGCGAGGGGCGAACTGCCTGATGACAGCACCCGAGGACACGGGCACCGGTCCGGTGATCCGCGACCATCGGCGGATCGATCCGGTTACCGGGCAGCCGAGGAGGGGCAAGCACGCGGCTTCCCAGCCGGCTGGCACCAGTGGTGCCAGCCGGCCAGCGGAGGCGCCCCCCGCTGCCGCCGCCTCGGCCAGGCACGGCAGGGCCGACGACGCGGACGACGAGACAGGCGAGGAGACAATGACCGAGGCCGAAGCGACCGAGGTGATCGCGTCGCAGGAGCTGCGCACGCAGCTCGCTGAGCGCACCGCGGACCTGCAGCGGCTGCAGGCGGAGTACGCGAATTACCGCAAGCGGGTGGACAGGGACCGGGCCGCAGTGCGCGAGCAGGCGATCGTCGCCGCGCTCACCGAGCTGCTGCCTGTGCTCGACGCCATCGGCCAGGCGCGCGACCACGGCGAGCTGTCGGGCGGCTTCAAGTCCGTCGCGGACTCGCTCCAGGCCGCGCTCGGCAAGCTCGGGCTGGTCGGTTACGGCCAGCGCGGAGACGCGTTCGATCCGAAGATCCACGAGGCGCTCGCGCACAGCTACTCGCCGGACGTCACGGAGGACACCTGCGTGGAGATCCTCCAGCCCGGCTACAAGGTCGGCGAGCGGATCCTGCGCCCGGCCAGGGTGGCGGTCGCGGAGCCGGCCACAGGGCCAGACGGAAGCGCCAACGCCACCGAATGGCCGCCAGGGGAAGAAGCGACCGATTAACCAGCCCAGCGAGGCCAGATGAGCACGAAGGACTACCTGGAGAAGGACTACTACAAGACGCTGGGCGTTCCCAAGACCGCGAAGGCAGCCGAGAGCAAGAAGGCGTATCGCGACCTCGCTCGTAAGTACCACCCCGACGCGAACAAGGGCAACGCCGACGCCGAAGAGCGCTTCAAGGAGATCACCGAGGCGTACAACGTCCTGTCCGACGAGAAGCAGCGCAAGGAGTACGACGAAACCCACGCGCTCGGCGGGTTCCGGATGCCGACAGGCGCCCGGGGCGGCGCGGGCGGCGGGTTCGGCGGCTTCGACCTCGGCGACCTTTTCGGCGGCTCGGGCGAGTCCGGTGACCGGCTCGGCGATGTGCTCGGCGGGATCTTCCGCGGCCGGGGCAGCGCGCAGAGCAGGGCACGGCGCGGCGCCGACGTCGAGACCGAGACCACGCTGTCGTTCGGCGACTCCATCGACGGCGCCACCGTCTCGCTGCGGCTGACCGGGGAGGGCGCCTGCCCTGTCTGCCACGGCACCGGCGCCAAGGCCGGCACCGTGCCGAAGGTCTGCCCGGACTGCCAGGGCACCGGCCAGCAGAGCCGGAACCTCGGCGGCTTCGGGATGTCCGAGCCGTGCAAGACCTGCCGTGGCCGCGGCCTGGTGGTCGACGACCCGTGCCCGTCCTGCAGCGGCAGCGGCCGGGCGATGAGCTCGCGGACCATCCAGGCGCGGATCCCGGCGGGCGTCGCGGACGGGCAGCGTATCCGGATCCCCGGCAAGGGGGCGCCCGGCGAGCACGGCGGCAAGGCCGGCGACCTGTACGTGCGGGTGCACGTCAAGCCGCATCCGGTGTTCGGCCGGACCGGGGACAACCTTTCGGTGACCGTCCCGGTGACGATCACCGAGCTGGCACTGGGCGCGGAGATCAAGGTTCCCACGCACCGGGGCGCAGCGGTCACCGTCCGGATCCCGCCTGGCACTCCCAACGGCCGCGTGTTCCGCGTCCCGGGCCGTGGTGTCCGCCACAAGGACGGCACCCTGGGCGCCCTGCTCGCCACGGTCGAGGTGACCGTGCCGCAGGAGCTGAACAGCAAGGCCCGCTCAGCGCTTGAGGACCTGCGCATAGCGACGTCAGGCCAGGACCCGCGGGACGAACTGCTCCGGCGGGCCAGGCAGGACTGACCGGGATCACGGGAATACCAAGCTGGCGAACGAAAGGAGATGACATGAGCAGCCCATACGAGCTGTCGGACGACATGCCCGTGTACGTCATCTCCGTGGCCGCGAACCTGTCCGGCATGCACCCGCAGACGCTGCGCGGCTACGAGAGGGTGGGGCTGGTGGTTCCGCGGCGGACCGCCGGCGGGGGCCGCCGCTACTCGATGCGCGACATCCTCGCGCTGCGCGAGATTCAGCGGCTGTCGCAGGAAGAGGGGATCAACCTCTCCGGCATCAAGCGGATCCTCGACCTGGAGCGCGAGGTCGAACAGGCCAGGCTGATGGCGGCCGAGCTGCACGCCGAGGTCGCGCAGCTGCGGGCCGAGCTCGAGTCCACCCGCGCGGTCGCGGCCCGGCTTGCCGAGCTGCGCCGGGCCAAGGCCGACCCGGCGGCGACGCTCGTGCCAGTCCGCGCCACGACCCGAGTCACCTTCTGGCAGCCTGCGGCGCAGGGTGACCAGCAGGGCAAAAGTGAATAAGGAACGAGGGGGATTACCCACCCATGGACGACAAGCTGACCAGGAAGAGCCAGGAGGCGCTGTCGGTAGCGATCCGCCGGGCGGCGGCGGACGGCAACCCCCAGGTCGATCCGCTGCACCTGCTGGCCGCCCTGCTCCAGCAGCAGGACGGTACGGCACGGCCGCTGCTTGAGGCCGTGGGCGCCGACGTGGCGCAGGTCATCAGCGGCGCGACGGCTCTGCTGTCCAGGCTGCCGCAGACGCGCGGCGCAACGGCCAGCGCCCCGGAGATGTCCCGGCAGATGCTGTCCGTGATCAACACCGCCGGAAAGCTGGCCCGCGAGATGGCGGACGAGTACGTCTCCACCGAGCACCTGCTCGTGGGCCTGGCGACAGGCGGTGGCCAGGCGGCGAGGCTGCTGCAGGACGCAGGGGCCACCCCGGACGCGCTGACGAAGGCGTTCACCAAGGTGCGCGGCAGCGCCCGGGTCACCAGCGAGGACCCGGAAGGCAGTTACCAGGCGCTGGAGAAGTACGGCGTCGACCTCACCCAGCAGGCCAGGGACGGCAAGCTGGACCCGGTGATCGGCCGGGACGCCGAGATCCGGCGCGTGGTGCAGGTGCTGTCGCGGCGGACGAAGAACAACCCCGTGCTGATCGGCGAGCCGGGCGTCGGCAAGACCGCCGTGGTCGAGGGGCTGGCGCAGCGGATCGTGGCGGGCGACGTGCCCGAGTCGCTGCGCGGCAAGCGGCTGATCGCGCTCGACCTGGGCAGCATGGTCGCCGGTGCCAAGTACCGCGGCGAGTTCGAGGAGCGGCTGAAGGCCGTGCTGAACGAGATCAGGCAAAGCGACGGCCAGGTGATCACGTTCATCGACGAGCTGCACACAGTCGTCGGGGCCGGCGCGGCCGAGGGCGCGATGGACGCGGGGAACATGCTCAAGCCGATGCTCGCCCGCGGCGAGCTGCGCATGGTCGGCGCCACCACGCTGGACGAGTACCGCGAGCGGATCGAGAAGGATCCCGCGCTCGAGCGCCGCTTCCAGCAGGTGCTGGTCGGCGAGCCGTCGGTCGAGGACACGATCGCGATCCTGCGCGGGCTCAAGGGCCGCTACGAGGCGCACCACGAGGTGCAGATCTCGGACGCCGCGCTCGTTGCGGCGGCCACGCTGTCGGACCGCTACATCACCGCGCGGTTCCTCCCCGACAAGGCCATCGACCTCGTCGACGAGTCCGCGTCCCGGCTGCGCATGGAGATCGACTCCTCGCCGGTGGAGATCGACGAACTGCGCCGCATCGTGGACCGGATGAAGATGGAGGAGCTCGCCCTGTCCCGCGAGTCCGACCCGGCCAGCAAGGAGCGCCTCGAGCGGCTGCGCGCCGACCTGGCCGACCGCCAGGAGCAGCTCACCGCGCTCACCGCGCGCTGGGAGCAGGAGAAGTCCAGCCTGAACCGGGTCGGCGAGCTGAAGAAGAGGCTCGACGACCTGAAGGGCCAGGCCGAGCGCGCGCAGCGCGACGGGGACTACGAGACCGCGTCAAGGCTGCTGTACGGCGAGATCCCCGCGCTCGACGCGGCGATCGCCGAGGCAGTCGCCACGGATCGTTCGGCTGAGGCTGGCGGAAACGGTGCGGCGGAAAGCCTCGGTGCGACCCCGGCCCCGATGGTCAAGGAGGAAGTCGGCCCCGACGACGTGGCGGACGTCGTGTCGGCGTGGACCGGCATTCCGGCCGGGCGGCTGCTCGAAGGCGAGACCGGCAAGCTGCTCCGGATGGAGACTGAGCTCGGGAACCGGGTGATCGGCCAGGCCAGCGCGGTCCGGGCCGTGTCCGACGCCGTCCGCCGCGCACGCGCGGGCGTGTCCGATCCGGACCGGCCGACGGGGTCGTTCCTGTTCCTCGGGCCGACCGGCGTGGGCAAGACCGAGCTGGCCAAGGCGCTCGCCGAGTTCCTGTTCGACGACGAGCGGGCCATGATCCGCATCGACATGAGCGAGTACGGCGAGAAGCACTCGGTGGCACGGCTGGTGGGCGCGCCGCCCGGGTACATCGGCTACGAGCAGGGCGGTCAGCTCACCGAGGCGGTCCGGCGGCGGCCGTACTGCGTGGTGCTGCTGGATGAGGTGGAGAAGGCGCACCCCGAGGTCTTCGACGTGCTGCTGCAGGTCCTCGACGACGGGCGGCTCACCGACGGGCAGGGGCGCACCGTGGACTTCCGCAACACGATCCTCATCCTGACCTCCAACCTCGGTTCGGCGTTCATCGCCGACCCGGTGCTTGACGACCGGGCGAAGCGGGACGCGGTCATGAGCGCGGTCCGCGCCGCGTTCAAGCCGGAGTTCCTGAACCGGCTCGACGACGTGATCGTCTTCGACTCGCTGTCCACGTCCGAGCTGACGCAGATCGTTGACCTGCAGATCAGCCGGCTGGCCACACGGCTGTCCGGACGCCGGCTGGTGCTGACCGTGACGCCGGCCGCCAAGGAGTGGCTCGCGCTGACCGGATTCGACCCGGTTTACGGAGCCCGGCCGCTGCGCCGGCTCGTGCAGTCCGCGATCGGTGACAAGCTGGCACGCTCACTGCTGTCCGGCGAGATCACGGACGGGGATGAGGTGCTCGTCGACCTGGACGAGAAGGCGGACGAGCTCACCGTCCGCGCCGGCGCACGTGTCAGCTGAGGTGGCCTAGGCGGCAGCCTGGCTAGGGCTGCCGGGAGCTGTCCAGCATCCGGTCGTAGTCATCCTCGTCAAGGCCCAGGTCGACGCGGAGGCGGTAGCGGAGGCGGAGCAGCAGCTGCAGTTCGGCGTCGTCGCCGCGCTTGAAGCACAGCTCCACCCCGGCTGTTGCCCAGTCGAGCGCGCCCCGCAGGTCGCCCTGCTCTGTGAGCAGCTCGGCGACGAGGTCGCAGGTGCGCGGGGTGACCGCCTCCCGGCTGGCGGCGAGCCCGGCGAGCAGTTCCTCGGCCTCCGCGTCCCTGCCCAGCGCAAGCAGCGCCCTGGCCAGGTGGACCCTGGGATCGGCGAATGTCGGGCCGCCGTCCGCGATCGCCGCGGTGAACGCGTCGGCGGCGCGCTGCGGATCGTCGGCCATCATCCACTGCTCGCCGGCGCGCACGATGGACTCGGCGCGCTGTCCCGGGTCGGCCTCTTCTGCGAGCTGGCTCATGCGTACGGCGGCTCGCACGTGGTTGCCTGTCCGTGCGGCCTGAAACTCGATCTCGTCGAACTCATCGACGCCCGCCACTCTTACCACG
This sequence comes from Trebonia sp., assembly GCA_030043595.1. GTDB lineage: Bacteria > Actinomycetota > Actinomycetes > Streptosporangiales > Streptosporangiaceae > Trebonia. The sequence continues at coordinate 552 of JASHXJ010000017.1, read as the reverse complement.
GTACCCCAGCGGTCCCTTCCCCATTCGCACTGATTGCGCGCCCGCAGCGGGCTTGCGCACGCGGGCGGCCGACCGCGGCCGACCGCGGCTGACGGCGGTTAACGGCGCGCCCGCTCCATGGCGTCCCAGAATCCCCGGCGGAGCGCATGGCGCACCTCGTCGTGCAGCAGGTAATCGATCGGCAGCGCCGAGCCCTGCAAGAGCCTGGCCTCGAGGTCGGACGGCATCCGCGGCTTCCTGGCCAGAACCGCCTCCAGCCAGAGCGCGGGCGCGTCGCGCGCCACCGAGACGCCGAACTCCTGCCCCTCCTCATGCGCCGACTGTACGGCCTCCGCGAGGGAAACCGCGGGCAGCCCGGAAAAGCCAGCCTGGCCGGCGGGCCCCGCCGGGCCGGGCGGCGCTGCCGGACCGACGCTGGGCGAAACCATCGTGCCGCCCGGCTGGCCCCCTGGGGCGAGAACGGGCTGCGGGCCGCTGTACACGCCGTTGCGTCCTGGCGCGTACCCACCACTGGGGCCGATCGGCATGACCGGGGCAGCGTGCTGCCCGACC
>JASHXJ010000125.1 GCA_030043595.1 Trebonia sp. | reverse complement strand
ATGTCGTGCCGGACACATACAAAGCCGACAAGAGGGGCTGATGTGACCTACGCCCTGGCGCCGCGACGGGCTCGCGGGTCAGATGTTACAAGGGAATTCGCAGATCGAAACGGCGGGCCAAGAAGGCCAGGCGGTATCGCCCATCACTCCCACCACTGTCGCTGCCACCACGGCCTCGACGGGCCGGGCTTCTTCTGCGCGGTAGCCGGGGGAGGGGCCGCCGGGGGAGGGGCCGCCGGGGGAGGGGCCGTGGGGGGAGGGGCCGCCGGGGCCGGGGCCGGGGCGCCTTGAACCGCCAGCGCGGGTGCTCCCTGGGCCGCCGGCTGGGCCTGCTGTGCAGGGCTCATGGGACCTGCCGCCGGGTTGACGGCAGGCGGCTGGCCCCCGGCGGCCGGGTAGTCGCTCGCCGGTAGAAGCCGAATGGGCGGGCGGAGCGGGACGACGCCAGGCAGCTCGAAGTGTGCCTGCCTGGTGGCGACATCGGTCCCCTGGATGCTCAGTGTGGCAGTGATCTCACAGCGCCCGGAATGCAGCGCGGTCAGCCGCCCGGCGCTAATCCCTGCCACCAGGGCGCTGACGTCGAACACGACAGACAGGCCCAGCTGAAGTGTGGCTACCCGGTGACCGTCGACCAGGACGCTGACTTGGGGCTGTTGCGTCGTGGTGACCCGGTGCGTGGCCACGTCGACCAACTCGGTGCTGCCGGGCGCGGCCAGGGTGCGCCTGGCAGCGGCGGTGAGGTCATCATGCGTGCGCCATCCGGCCACGAGCATGCCGATCAGATCGATATCCAGGAGTCCGGCCGCCGCGGTCGCGGCCTCGCGGACGGCGGCCTCGCGGGTCACCTTCGGCAGCTTCGCCAGGCCGCGGGCCAGCTGCCCGTCGGCGTCTGCGGACAGAATCTTCTGGGCCAATGCGCCGGGGGCGCCTTCGCCCGGGCCGAACAGCAGATCCAGAGCGGTATGCGGACGGTCATCCATGGCGGGCGTCATGGCAAGGTCTCCTGGATCGTCGTGATGCTGGCCCCGGGAGTGGGTTCGATGCGCACCGTGTGCGTGGCGCCTGTTCCCGTGGCATGGACGCTTACCGATGCAGGCGGCCCGGGGTCCGGCACGGCTCGCACGCTTGGCTCGGGCCTAGCCCGCGAACGCGAGCGCACCCGCCGACGGCGCAGGACCAGCAGGGCCAGCAGGGCCGCCGTCGTCGCCAGGATCACGGCGGCGGCCAGCACGATGATCAGCAGCGTCCTGGCTGCCGTGTGGTGCCCGGCGAGCTGCACCTGGAATGACTGCACAACGCTGGCAGCCGCGTAGTTGGCGTTCCCGGCTTGCGAGGCCGTGATGGTGCAGGTGCCGGGCGCCACGGTGGTGACGGTGGAACCGGTGACCGTGCACACGCTGGGGGTGTCCGTGCTGAATGTGACCGGCTGCCCCGAGGACGCGGTCGCCGACACGGTGAACGTCGCGCCGACCGGCTGGGCGGCCGGCTGCGCGAACTTAATCGTCTGCGCGCCCGGGGTTGCCGACGCCTCATTAGACGCGGGGCCCGCACCCGCGGTGTCGTTCACCGCTTTCACCACGAAGTAGTAGGTGGTGCCGTTGATCAAGCTGGTCACCGTGTAGCTGGTGGTAAGGGGGCCAGTCGAGCCCACCGGCTTGACCAGCTCGCCGCCCGACCTGGTCCCCTCGTAGATCTCGTAGCCGATCAGCGCCGAGTCGCCGTCCGATGCGGGCGCGGTCCACGAGAGGCTCACCTGGGAGCTGCCCGCGGTAGCCATAAGGTCACCAGGTGCTCCGGGCGCAACGTGCTGGCTCTGCGTGAAGGGCTCGCTGCGGCTGGAGAAGGTAAGCAAACTAGGCCTGCCGCCCCTCACCCGGCCCTGCAAGGCGTGCGCAGCGCCAATGAAGAGCGCGCCGGCGGAGTGCACCGAAGCAGACGACGACGATGCGCCTGCTGCCAGCCCGGATCTACTGGCGGGCGGCCCCGCCGCAATACTGCCCGCAATACTGCCCGCCAGCATTGTCGGCCCGCCCACCACTGCGGCAGCCAGGCATATCCCCGCGACTGAACGCAGCCAGGACCGCCGCAGGCCGCGACCGGCGGAAGCGCCAGGCCACGCCACGAGTTTCCCGGCCCGTGCCCGCACCGGAACTAGCCCAGCTGCACTGGTGCGGGAATCAGTCACTTCTGTTCCCGTTATCCCGAACGGTCCCGCCCGGCTCTCCAAGCGTCGCCTACTCCTCCTCGCCTACCGACCGCCGCGCTCAGGGCTTCTTGCCTACGGCGACCCAGGCGGGGAGTTCGCGGTCCGGCGTCCCAGGTAGCGGACGCCACCGGTTGGCGGTGGTGACGCCCGGCCCTACTAGTTCGAGTCCCTCGAAGAATCGCTCCACCTCGGGCCGGCTGCGGAACGTGAGAGTGACGCCGGGGGAGCCTTCCGTGAGATGGGCGGCCGCCGCCGCCTGGCGCTCGGCGTCGATGTCGCTGGCAGGGATGGAGATCGCCAGGTAGCTGCCGGATGGGACCGCCCGCATGATCCTTTCGATCACCGCGTACGGGTCCTTGAGCACCTGCAAGATGGCGAGCATCGTGACAGCGATCGGCTGGCTGAAGTCGAGCGTGCGCTCGGCCAGCATGAGGATCGTGTCCGGATCGTTTGCGTCGGCGTCGAGGTAAGCGCAAGTCCCCTGCGGAGTGCTGGTCAGCAGCGCGCGGGCGTGCGCGAGCACGATGGGATCCTTGTCCACGTAGACCACACGCGAATCCGGGGCGACTGCCTGCGCGACCTCGTGAGTGTTGTTGGCTGTGGGGATTCCGGTGCCGATGTCGAGGAACTGCCGGATTCCGGCCTCGCCCGCGAGATACCGCACGGCGCGGATGAGGAAGTCCCGGTTAGCGCGGACTCCCATAATGATGTCCGGGTTGACCTGAAGTGCCAGGTCGCCCATCGCGCGATCGACCGCGAAGTTGTCCTTCCCGCCAAGCCAGTAGTCATAGACCCGGGCCTGATGGGGAACGGAGGTGTCGACCAGAGGTATCTGGTGCTCTTTGGTGCTCTCAGGACCAGATATCACATCCGCCGCCCTCTCCAGACTGACCGGCGATCGCCGATCCGAATGACGTTAAGGCTAGCGCGGACCGATTTTCCCCGCAGCTAGTGATAACGGTACTTAGGCGGCCATGGCGGCAATTGAGCGCGGCCCAGGGTCATGAGGCCCTGAAGACTGTGTCGAGATGCCACTCCAGAAACTCGCGGTGCGGCCGGTCACCCTTCCGATCTGGCAGCGCGATAACCTGCCCCGACTTGGCGTAGAACTGCTCTCCGTTGCCGAACTCGTCGTGCAGGCGCGGGCTGACCACGAGCCGGTGCGAGGAATCGACGCCCAGATAGCCGCGGTCAAACATGGTGTGCACGTCCGAGCGGAGCAGAAGGCCGTTATCGAGCCGGTTCTGGCCGCCGTCGGATACGGGGCGGATGTGGGCTGCTTCCAGCACCGGGCGGATCTTCGTGCCGGTGATTGCGCAGTGGCCGTGGTAAGCGGTGAGGACGACGGCCTTGAACGACCGCTGCGCGAGCCGGTACGGCGCCAGCCTCGGATCGCCAAATACAGGACCAGTGTCGTGCCACGACCGGCTTAGGTCGACCTCTATCGCACTGCCGAGGACGAGCTGCATGAGGTCGCCGAAATAGCCGGCGACACGGCGATCCGCCATGTCGTAGCTCTTGCCCTGCACGATGTTCAGGGCGAAGCCGGGCGGCGGCTCGTATGACATGGTCTCCGGGAAGAAGGTGACGTCGCGGACGAAGACGCAGCCGATTTCCGGGTCGTCACGGGGGCCGATCGGCTCCCGCCGGTAATGGGCGATGCGCGCCCGCATCTGCTCCAGGCTATCGGCGCCGTTCGCCTCGCCGAATATGTGCCAGGCTTCCGACACGGGCAGCGCCGCGAAACCACTGTAGAAGCCCCCGCCCACGACACGGTTATGCGGGGCGTGGGTCTTGAAAAAGAACGGCTCGCCTGCCGTCAGCGCGTGGAATTCGCGGCCGCCGCCAGGCCGCCAGAAGTTGACCTCCACGGCGGAGACCTCAGGACGGGCCGCGAGAAACCGGTACCACTCGTCATCCGTCACGCCGACATAACCCCGCATTTGGCTATTGTGCGCCTGCGGCAAGGGGGTGCGGGTGGCAACGCCAGTCAGGACGACGTGATCCAGGCCCCATACGTGATCCATGCCCCATCGACGATCTTGATACACAATTTGTGCTACTAGAACATGTATGCTACTATCTGTATTAGAAATCAGTACGCCGGTCCTCCGGAGGGAGGTGGTCCAGGATGTGCGGTGACGCACAGGGTGCTTCGGCTGGCAGCATCGCTGAGGCGCTGCGGATGATGCATGCGGGCCTGGATTACCTCAACGGCCCGGCCGGGGCCTGGGTGGAGGCCGCCGCGCTGGGGGACGTGCTGGTCTCGCTCGGCGAGAGCCGCGCGAAGCTGACAGCAGCGCACGCCGCGTTCTTGCGCCGGTTCGACGCGGCCGACGCGCATGACGCGGACGGGTACCCCACCTCGGCGTCGTGGCTGGCGGCGAGGACCCGGATGACGCTCAGGGACGCGCGGGCCGATGTGAAGCGGATGCGCCGGCTCGGCGAGCACCCCGGCATCGGCGAGGCGCTGGCGGCCGGGCGGATCTCGGAGTCGCTGGGCCGGGCGATGGCCGAGTGGACCCGGCAGCTTCCCGATGAGCTGCGCGGCCAGACCGAGCAGGTCCTGCTCGATGCCGCCGCGGCGGGCGCGGACCTGCAGGACCTGGCCACCATCGCGGCCTATGCGCTGGAGAAGTGGCGGTCGCAGCGGCCCGATCCTGATGACGATGACGGCTTTGATGACCGGTACGTGCAGGTGGGCGTCACGTTCGGCGGGGCGGCGTGCCTGCGCGGCGGGCTGGCCCCCGAGTGCGCGGCGGCGGTGCGTGCGGTGCTGGAGTCGCTGGGGAAGAAGCGCGGCCCGGAGGATCACCGCACCGAGGGGCAGCGGTTCCATGACGCGCTGCAGGAAGGCTGCGAGCTGCTGATCCGGGCCAGGATGGTGCCCGGCCGGGCCGGCGCCGACACGCAGGTGGCCGTGCACATCCCGCTGTCCCAGCTGCGCCAGATGCCCGGCGCCTCCGAGCTGGAGGCCGCCTTGCTGGCCGCCCGGGCCGGCGAGCCGGGCTACCTGGCCGGCAAGGACGCCGAGGTCGCCGCGTGCGACGCGATGATCGTCCCGGTCGTCACCGGCCACGCCGACATGGCCGTGATCGACCAGATCATCGACCTGGCGCTGTCGGCGGCCGGGTGGCACCACCCCGGCAGCGACGCCGATGCCGCCGGCGGCGAGCACCCCGCCCCGCGGCCGCTGTCCGCGCAGGCCCGGGCCGCGCTGCGGTACGCGATCGCCCGGCTCGCCCTCGACTTCGTCTCCGGCCCCAACGGGATCGCCGCCGCGCTGCGCACCGGCCTGCTCCAGCCGCCGTTTAACACCCCGAGCCTGCCGCTGGACATCGGCTGCTCCGCCACCATCCCGGCCGGCATCCGCCGCGCGGTCATGCTCCGCGACCGGCACTGCGCCTGGCCCGGCGGCTGCGACCGGCCCGCCTCCGCCTGCGACGTGCACCACCTCGTGCACAAGAGCGACGGCGGCCCCACCAGCGTGACCAGCTGCGCCCTGTACTGCCAGTTCCACCACGACATCTGCATCCACCGCTGGGGCTGGCAGGTCATCCTGCACCCCGACGGCACCTCCGAAGCCCGCAGCCCCGACGGCCGCCAGATCCTGCGAACCCACGCACCGCCCAGAGCCCCCGCCGCGTAACCGGCACGGGGATCTACTCGTCCGTGCCGGCTTGCTCCCGAATCCGCGTCACGATCCGGGAAGCTTCCTCTTCGCTGACAGGGACGAAGTCGAACATGGTGTCACCACGTTCGGCGGCGTACAGAAGTGGCGAGAACTCCCATCGAAGGTCGCGCGAGAAGACTTCATCGATGTTTCCATCGTCATTCATCACACGGCGGAGCACGCCTCCGGGGCGATCACGGCTGCTAAACTCGTCGATGATCGCGTAATAGGTGACATTCTCAGCCATCGTTTTTCTCCGGGAAATCCTCGACATCTCTCGCGCCAGGGGGCGTAACGAGCAGGGCGCTTACCCGAAGCTGAAAAGTCTCAAGCTCTCGCTGCTCCGTAGGCGTAGCCTGCAAGCTGCGGATGCGCTCATAGGCCTTATGGGTGAGTGCCTTGGCCTCTAGGCTTTCTGGCGTATGGAACTGCACCTCGAAGCGCTCTCCCGTCTCAGGCCTGCGCCATTGGCTGTTGATTCCCTTGTACTGGTTGCTGTTCCATAGGTTCTTCAGCTTGATCAGCTCGAACCCTTCAGCCTTGAGTTCGCTGACATTGGCACGAACACCATCAGCGTAGCGTTCAGCGCTGTACGTGAAGGTGAATCGCACAGGGTCTGGCACGATGGCCAGCGCTTGCGTGACCGTCAGCTCTGGCCGCGCCCGAAGGGCATCCGCGATCTTCTCTTTCAGCCGGTCCTCGCCCTTGAGCATGTTCTCCAGCCCCGCGAGGCGCCGTTCCGGATCGGCCGCCTCGACCCGCCGCATGGCAGGCAGGATGACGTCTGCGCACTCCTCCCGAATATCCGCGCACGCCTTAGTGGCTTCGGCGTTCTGCTCAGGGGTGAGCCAGCGTCTCTCGTCGGCCACCCAGCCGCCGTCGGGTTGGGTGCGGGGAGCCGGCCGGGTCCGTTCGGGATATCGCTCTTCATGATCTTCCCAGGCGGAGCGCAGCCCGCAGAGCGCTTGAACCCAGGCGTCCCTCAGCGCATAGGTCTCGTCGACGATGGAACGCGAGCGGGCATGCTCGGCCGCCTGCTCCCCGTGGTCGGGCGGCGGACCGGCATCGATGGCGGCGCGCCGCCCCGGCCTGAACTCCGGCGCGTCGCCGTCGTCGGCACGGTCGATCCCCACCGTCACCACCAAATCAGCACCCGAAACAGCACCTGAAACAGCCAGCGCCTCACCCTGGGCAACGGATCTGATCACGCACCGGTTCTCGCCGAGTCGGCGCGGGAGACGATCAAGGGCTAGCCTTGCGATACGTGACGACTGCGTTCGTGCTTGGCGGCGGCGGGCTGCTTGGCGCGCACGAAGTCGGCATGCTGCGCGCGCTCGCCGAAGCCGGGATCCGCCCCGACCTCGTCGTCGGCACCTCGATCGGCGCGGTCAACGGGGCGTTCGTCGCCGCCGACCCCGACGGAGCTGCGGACCGCCTCACCGACCTGTGGCGAGGCGAGTCGCTGCGGGTGGTCTTCAGCGAGACCCTCCTCGGACGCGCCGTCCAGCTGGTGCGGTCGGGCACTCACCTGCACGCCATCGAGCCGCTGCGCAAGCTGCTGGCCGACAAGCTGCCGGCCAGCGACTTCGCCGACCTGCGCCTGCCGTTCCAGTGCGTCGCCGCCAGCATCGAGGACGCGACGGCCCAGTGGTTCACCGACGGGCGCCTCGTCCCGGCCGTCATGGCGTCGTGTGCCGTGCCCGGCCTGCTGCCGCCCGTCGAGATCGACGGCCGCCACTACTTCGACGGCGGGCTCGTCGACTCCATCCCGGTCGGCCGGGCGGTCTCGCTCGGCGCCACCACCGTGTACGTCCTGCACGCGGGACGGATCGAGAGCCCGCTCAGCGTCCCGACGCGTCCCTGGGAGGTGGGCCTGGTCGCGTTCGAGATCGCGCGGCGGCACCGCTTCCACGAGGAGATGTCGTCGATTCCGCCCGGCGTGCGGGTGCTCGTGCTGCCCACCGGAGGGGACGCGCTGCCGCCTGGTATGCAGCAATTCCGTTATCGCGGCAAGAAGCGGGTAGGTACCAGCATCGACCGCTCATACGCAGCGTCAGCGGAATATCTCGCCCAGGTGGCGGAGAGCCGGTGACTGTCAGGAGGCGCTCATGCTTCCGCCCAGGGGAGTGCGACGTCTTGTGCTCGCGCCGCTTGTCGTCCTGATCGCCATCGCCCTCGCCGTGCTCGCGCCGCCGCTGGCCGTGCTCAGCGTGGCGTGCAAACTGGCCAGGCACTGGACCCGCCACGGCCGCGCGAAACGCATGCGGACGCTGCGCGCCCTCTGTTTCGCGCTCGCCTGGTTCGTCGGCGAGACCGCGGCGCTGACCGTCTTCGGCTGCCTCTGGATCGCGAGCGGGTTCGGCGGGCGGCTGGACACCGAGCCGTATCAGAGCCGCCACTACGGCGTCATGCGCTGGTTCCTTGACCTGATGTACCGCACCGCGCAGCGCACCTGCGGGCTGCGCGTCGAGGTCACCGCCCCGCCCGACGCGAAGGCCGCCGCCGGCCGTCCCCTGATCGTGCTCAGCCGACACGCTGGCCCCGGCGACTCGCTGCTGCTCGTGCATCACCTGCTCACCGTCTGCGCGCGGCGCCCGCGCGTCGTCATGAAGGCCACGCTGCAGCTGGACCCGAGCCTTGACGTGCTCGCCAACCGGCTGCCCAACGCGTTCGTCCACCGGCACCGGCCGGGAACCGTGGCCGGGCCCCGGCACCACACTGAGCAGATCAGGCGGCTGGCGGCCGGCCTCGACGCCCGCGGCGCGCTGGTCATCTTCCCCGAAGGTGGCAACTGGACCCCGCTCCGGTGGCGGTGGGCGATCGAGCGGCTGCGGCGGAGGGGTCTTGATAATTTGGCCGAACGAGCCGTGGCCATGCCCAACGTGCTCCCTCCTCGCGCTGGCGGGGCCATCGCGGCACTCGCCGCCTGTCCCACCGCGGACGTCATCTTCGTCGCGCACACCGGCCTGGACCGGCTGGCGAGCGTCCGCGACCTCTGGCGGAGCCTGGCGGCCGACCAGACGGCACGCGCGCGATGGTGGCGGGTCCCGGCCGCCGAGGTGCCGCGCGCGGCCGGCCGCGAGGCCCAGGTCAGCTGGCTCTACGACTGGTGGCAGCGCGTCGACGCGTGGATTACCGAGCAGAACGCCGACCCGGTGCGTTCCCTGACGGCGTTACTCCGGCAGGTGGCAGACGGCCTCGACGTTGTTCCCGTCCGGATCCCGCACGAACGCGCCGTAATAGGTCGCGTGATACTCCGGCCACAGCCGGGGCTCGTGCAGCACCTCGGCCCCCGCGGCGCGGGCCGCGTCGAAGAACCCCCGGACCGCGGCCCGGCTCGGCGCGGTGAGGGCGATGTGCGACTCGCGAAAGCCGTCTCCCGTCGTCTGCGCCCCGATCCAGAAGTCCGGTCGCGGCGGCACCCCGTAGCCGATCGCCTGGCCGAAGTCCATGACCCGCTGGCCGCCAAGCGGCGCGAGCACCGCGTCGTAGAAGGCGGCGCTGGCGCCGATGTCGGCGCACTGGATACTCACGTGATCGAGCATGCCGCCATTGTCCCAGCGGCGGCGGACTCCCCGCGGCAGTGACACCCTGTTTTGTCGGTGCCGGGTGCCACACTGCGACCGTGGACACTCTCAGTGGTCTGGCCGAAGCCTTCGGCGGCCTCCCGCTCACCCAGCCGCAGATAGACGCGGCGCGCTGCGAGGCGCCGCGGCGTCTGGGAGCGCTCCCGTTTCCGCCCGGAGCGGCGTGCAGCCGCAGCCTGTGGGTGATCTTCCTGGGCAGGCGGGGGATCTGGACGCACGCCGTGCTGCCGGTCGACGACCGGCTCGACATGCCCGACCGGGAGCACGTGGCCGGCGTGTGCACGAGAGCCGCCGCGTGCCTGGCGTTTCCGCTGTCTCATGAGGACGAGCAGGCACTGGTCGTGCTGCGCAGGCCCGCGCCGCCGGCGATCAGCGCGGCGGACGCCTGCATCTTCCGCCTGGTCTGCGAGGCGGCGGCGGGGCGGGACACCGCGCCCTGGACGTTTTACGTGACCGGGCCCGACGGAGCCAAAGAGTGCTTTCGGCGGCGGGCCGATGGCCGGAACTCCCCCCAGCGATCGATAAATTAACGGCACAGGACTCCGCGGCGAGGCCGCGCGACCGGCGCGAACTCATCGAATTCGCGGCCGAAGCTGCCAGCGCCCATCGGTAACTAGTGACACCCCTATCACTCAAGCCGCAGACGACCCACGCGCGGTTTTTGGCATACGCCAATGGCATGTGCCATTTCGAATATAGGAGTCATTTTAGTTTACGGAGTGTGAATATTTGTTGGATTTATTGGTGGCGCCGAACCGATCCTGTGTGCGGTGGGTACGTGATAAATACCGGATATATGCCCCGACGTCCACCCACCCCTTCCGAGGCACCACTGCGGAGGCGAGCAGGAGGATGGCCAAGAGCGAAACCCCCCTCCTGAACCTGATCAGCATGTCGCTCATCGTGGTGACACGCTTCATCGAAAGGCTCCAGGAGAACCTGACAGAACAGCAGCAGTACACGACTTCGAGTGAAAGGCAGCAAGGGGACGTGCAGCGCGCGCGCGTCCCTTCGGCGATACCAGATCCGGTCGGGGAACGGCACAAGCGCGTGATACCTCAGGATGTCAAGATCGCGGTATCGGCCCGTGATGGCGGCCGGTGCCGCAGGTGCGGCTCCACCGAGAAGCTCCACTTCGATCATGTGATCCCGGTGAGCAGGGGAGGCGCCAACTCCGTGGCGAACATCCAGCTTCTCTGCGGAGCCTGCAACAGGGCGAAGGGCGCGAGGTGAGCACCATGCGCTGAGGCGCTAAGCGCGCGCCGCCCGCTGTTTAGGGAATTCTCCCGATGTGCCGGCCCAGGGCTTACGGCCAGGCTGTAAGCGCGGTTCAGGCGACCGCGCGCACAGGGAGGCAGCAGATGAACGCGTATCGGGTCCGGCGGCTGGCCAGCCGGGTCGCCGCGATGGTGGCCGAGATGAACGAGGCGCAGCGGCGCGTGGCCGTGCCGCACGTGGTGCCAGACAGCTACCTGACCAGGCCCGGCGCGCCGCCAGACAGCTACGCCGAGTTCCTCGCCCGCACGTCGGGCCCGCTGATCCGTGAGCCGTCGGCCAGTGAGCGGAGCCGGTCGGCGCGGCTCTTACCCACGTCGTGCGGCACCCGCGCGAAGACGAGCGGGACTACCTCAGCAGGTACGCGAAGCTGGCGATGCCCGCCACGAGGCAGTAGATGCCGAACGGCCGCAGCGACCGCGACTCGCTGAAGTACTTCGTGAGGAACCGGACCGACAGGTAGGCGCCGGCGGCCGCCAGCAGGCTGCCGGCGAGTACCGGTCCGTGGATGCCCTTCCCCGCGGGCCCGAACAGCTCGTTGACCTTCAGTACGCCCGCCGCGAGGATCACGGGCGCGGACAGCAGGAACGAGAATCGCACCGCGTCCTCGCGGCTCAGCCCGCGGCCCATGCCCGCGACCGTGACGATGCCGTCCCGGCTGATGCCCGGCAGCAGTGCCAGAATCTGCGCGGAGCCGACGAGGACCGCCCGCCGCACGCCCATGGCGGACAGCCGCCGGTCGGCGGCCACGGCCGGATCGCCGTCCGCGGCGGCCCGCGGGTCCGCCCGCAGGTCCACCCCGGCCCACGGGTCCTGGGCCGCTCGCGGGTCCCACCCGGACTGCCCGGACCACCCGTTCTGCCCGTTCTGCCCGTTCTGCGGGGACCGCCCGTACCCCGGATCCGGTCCCTGCCGCTGCTGCTGCCACGGCTGCTGCCGGTACCCCTCGCCAGGATCGGCACGATCGCCAGGAGAGGCGGCGCCGGTCGCCGCGGCGGGCGTGCCCGCGACGG
>JASHXJ010000002.1 GCA_030043595.1 Trebonia sp. | reverse complement strand
CGGGCGAGCAGCTGCGCCCACGCCCGGTACGCGGCGTACGCGGCCTCGGCCCGCGCCGCGGGCAGCCGCAGCGGGAGCATCGACCGGTTGTTGAACCGCACTTCGCGGATGCGCCCGCCCGGGCTGAGGCCGATGAGCGGCTGGCAGGCCCGTAGCTCCGTCTGGCCATCGCTGTATCCGAACGGCCACGGCGTCGCTGTCAGCACGTCGAACGACTCGCGGTCGGCCGTGCGCAGCGCCGCGGCGGCGGCGAACCCGTCCACCAGACCGGTGTCCCCGCCCGCGGCGGCGTCGCGCAGGCAGTGCAGCAGCTGCAGCGTGGGCACCGGGTCCCGGTACGGGTTGTCGGTGTGCGGGGGGATCTCGCGGCTGGTGAACGCCAGGTTCGACGGGGCAGGCTCGGCCCGGACGTCGAACAGCCGCCCGTAGTTGGTCTGCCTGACGTAGCCGATGGTCTCGGCCACGGACAGCACCATGCCAGGCTCGGCGGGCACGCCGTGCAGCACCGCGAAGCCGTACCGCGCCACCGCGTCCAGGCAGTCTTCCCAGACCCGGTCCTCGCGCACGTAGGACTGCCAGTCCGCGGCGGGAGGCTGCTCCATGTCAGCCGGCCGCCAGAGCACCTTGGCGTCCTCGGTGCGCGGGTCCGCCTCCTCGCCCGCGTGCGCGGCCAGCCAGGCACGGCTGAACACCGAGCGGTGCCCGCCCGGGGCGAACGTCACCTCCACCGCGTCCGGGGTTCGCGCGGTGACAGCCGCCACGAGTCCGTTCGGGATATCCGTTATCTCGATGAGCCGCTGGCCGGTCCCCGGATCCCGGCAGTCGGGGCACGGGCAGTTGTGCCGCAGCCAGACCGCCGGGAAACCGGGCGTCACGTCTCGCGGGCCGTGACAAGGACCGGATGGGAGGGCAGCGTCACCTGCACCGCGGTGCCGGGCACCATCGCGGCGGCGGTCGTGCTCGGCACGTCGACCTGGATCTCCGTGTCGCCGGAAATCAGCACGGTCACCCGGGTGGTCGCGCCGAGGAAGGTGCGGTTGCTGACGATGCCGTTGCCGTCCGGGGCGGGCGCGATCGTCAGGCCCTCCGGGCGGACCAGCACGTCGACAGGGCCGGACGCGGGGCCGCCGTCCTGCGCGGGAACGGCGGCGCCGAGGACGGTGACGGTCCCGCCGCCGTTGAGCTCGCCGGGCAGCCGGTTCATCGTGCCAACGAATTCGGCGACGAACGCGGTGGCCGGCCGGGAGTACAGCTCGGCGGGCGCCGCGACCTGCTCCAGCTTGCCGCCGCGCATGACGCCGACCCGGTCGGCCATGGACAGCGCCTCTTCCTGGTCGTGCGTGACGAACAGCGTGGTGGTGCCGAGCCGCTGCTGCAGGTTGCGGATCTGCTCCCGCAGCTGCAGGCGGACCTTGGCGTCGAGCGCGGACAGCGGCTCGTCGAGCAGCAGCACGCGGGGCTCGATGGCCAGCGCCCGGGCCAGCGCGACGCGCTGCTGCTGGCCGCCGGACAGCTGGTGCGGGAACTGCCTGGCCTGCTCGGACAGACCCACCATCTCGAGCAGCTCGGCGGCCCGCTGGCGCCGCTGGGCGGTGCCCATCTTCCGCATCCGCAGCCCGAAGCCCACGTTGTCCACCGCGTTCATGTTCGGGAACAGGCTGTAGCTCTGGAACACCATGCCCATGTCCCGCTTCGCCGCCGGCACGCCGGAGACGTCCTTGCCGTCGATCAGGACCTCGCCGTAGTCGGCGCTCTCGAACCCGGCCACGATGCGCAGGGCGGTCGTCTTGCCGCAGCCGGAGGGACCGAGCAGCGCCACGAGCTCGCCGGGCGCGATCTCCAGCGACATCCCGTCCAGCGCCCTGGTGGCCCCGAACCTCCTGGACAGGTCCCGCAGCGACACGCTCGTTCCGGTGCGCGCGCCCCGCGCGGGCGCGGTGCCCGCGATCGCCGCGCCGGCGGCCGTGTCGTCAGTGGCGTTCGTTGCCATCAGTTGCCCTTCGTGTCGGTGCGGGCTGCGGTAAACAGGTTCACCTGGCCGCCGCCGGTTCGGCGGGACTGGCGGGTGCCGATTATCACGATCACCATCAGGAGCAGCCAGACCACCACCAGCGCGAAGATCGAGGCCGCCACGGACATATTGGCGTTGAGCTGGTCGAACAGGACGATCCACACCGGGAACGTCACGAACAGGTCCAGGCTGGCCATGGTGAACTCGCCGAACACCAGCGCCACGATCAGCACGGTCGCCGACAGCAGCGCGGTGCGCAGGTTCGGCAGCAGGACCCGCCACAGCGTCGTCAGCCAGCTGGCGCCGAGCGAGCTCGACGCCTCGGTCAGCGTCTTGAGGTCGAGTGAGCGCAGCCCGGCGTCGATGGCGCGGTAGGCGAACGGCATCCCCAGGATCACGTACACCAGGCCGAGCAGCCACGGGGTGGACTTCAGCGCGCCCGGCGACACCTGCAGCACGCCGACGATCAGCACCACCGGCGGGATGACGATGGGCAGGATCGTGATCCCCTCGAGCGCGCGGCGCAGTCCCGGCAGGCGCAGGTGCACGTACACCGCCGTGGGCACCATGAGCGCCAGCGTGATGAGCGTCGTCATGATCGCCAGCCGGGCCGACAGCCACAGCGCGGGCCAGAACCCCGGCTGGACGAACACGGTGCCGAACGCGTGCAGGCCCGCGAAGCGCAGCGCCGCGTACAGCGGCAGCAGGAAGTACACCCCGGCGATGAGCAGGATGGCCCACCGCCAGACGGGGAAGCTCCGCCTGGCAGCGGCCCGCTGCCTGACGGGCCCCTGCCTGCTGCTGGTGTCAATCGCCCTGACTACCGAAGCCATTTCGCGGCCCTCCGCTGCAGCAGCACGTAGAACACCATGACGATCGCGATGATGATCACCATGCCGAGGCCGAGCGCCTTCCCGACGTTCTCCTGCCCGGCGATCACGTTGCCATTGAGGAACGAGGCGATCTGGATCGACGTCAGCGGGATGGTTCCGGCGGTCAGCGCCTCGGCCGTGGCGTACGCGGACAGCGCGCTGCCGAACAGCAGCAGCACGCACCCGAGGAAGGAGGGCATCAGCACCGGGCCGCCGACGTAGCGCCAGTACTGCCAGGAGCGCGCGCCGAGGTTCTCGGCGGCCTCCCGCCACGCCGGGCGCAGCCCTTCCAGGGCGGGCAGGATGACCAGCACCATCAGCGGGATCTGGAAGTACATGTAGACCAGCGCGACGCCGCTGAGCGTGTACAGGCTGAAGCCCGCGTTGTAGATGTTGAAGCCGAGGT
This sequence comes from Trebonia sp., assembly GCA_030043595.1. GTDB lineage: Bacteria > Actinomycetota > Actinomycetes > Streptosporangiales > Streptosporangiaceae > Trebonia. The sequence continues at coordinate 8,287 of JASHXJ010000002.1, read as the reverse complement.
CGGTCAGCCAGCCGGTGACGAGCGCGCTCGAGCCGAACGAGGCGATGAACAGGAACGCGAGCGGCACGCCGCCGAAGTTGGCGAACACGCCCGACGCGGTGATCACCACCTGCCGCAGCAGCGAGGCGCGTTTCGCGGTGAAGATCGCGTAGGCGATGAGCGCCCCGAAGATGCCCGGGATGATGGAGGCGAGCACCGACAAGATGATCGACTGCCTGATCCCGGTCAGGTAGACGCCATGCGTGGCGATGTCGATGTTGTGGAACGTGAAGGCGCCGGTGCTGGGGTCCTTGAAGGCGCCGACCGCGATGGCGATCATCGGGATCAGCAGGCCCAGCGCCACGTAGACGCCGAACGGGACGATCCCGGCGTGCCTGGCTATGCCCCGGCCGACGGTCCTGACGCGGGCAACCCTGGGACCCGCTGTCGCGGGTCCCAGGGTTGTCGCGACCGTTTCGGTCTTCGCCACGATCGTTAGCTGGTGACGCTCGGCCACTGCTGGGCGACGATGTTCTCCGCGGTGGTCTCCTGCGCCTCGGTGGGCAGCACGAGCGTGCCGCTGCCCGGCACCGAAGGCAGCGCCGCCTCAAAGGTCTTGTTGATCGTGCCGGCCGCGATCAACGCGCTCATCTCGATCGGCCGGGCCGCGCCCTGGAGCCAGAGGTTCTGGCCCTCGGTCGAGTACAGGAACTCCTCCCACAGCCGGGCGGCGGCGGGGTCAGGCGCGTACTTGCTGATCGCCTGGTAGTAGTAGCCGGCGTACTGGGCGTCCGTCGGGATGACGATCTTCAGGCCGGGGACGACGGTCTTGACCTCGGAGGCCAGCAGGTAGTCCCACCAGATGAGGATGGGGGTCTGGCCGCTTTCCACGGTGGCCGGTGTGCCCTCGACCGGCACGAAGTTGCCGACCGAGTGCAGCTGCTTGAAGTAAGAGACGCCGGGGGCGATGTTGGACAGCGAGCCGCCGTTGGCCAGCGCCGCCGCGTACACCGCCGCGAACGCCGAGCCGGTCTGCGTCGGGTTGCCGTCGATCGCGACCTGGTTCTTGTAGATCGGGTTGAGCAGGGACTTGAAGCTGGTCGGCGCGACCTTTACCTTCGCCGGGTTGTAGCCGATGGCCACGTAACCGCCGTAGTCGGCGTAGTAGTCGCCGTCCGGCTGCTTGGCCGCGGCCGGGATGTCGTTCCAGGTCGCTACCTCGTACGGCGCCCAGTCGCCGTCCGTCTCGCCGGTGACGGCGAACGAGCCGCCGACGTCGACCACGTCAGGCGCGCGGCTCTGGCCCTTGAGCTGGGCGATCGCGTTGAGCTCGTCCTGGCTGGAGCCCTCGGGGTTGGCGTCGGTGATGTGGATGCCGTACGTCTTGGTGAAGTCGGCCATGATGGTGCCGTAGTTGGCCCAGTTGCTGGGCAGCGTGATGACGTTCAGCTGCCCTTCCTTCTTGGCCGCGGCGATCAGCGCGGTCATGCCGCCGCAGGCGGCGGCCGAGTCGCACGTGGCGTAGTTCACCGAGGCGGCGGCGCTGCTCGTTGCGGTGGCGGAGCTGCTCGAAGTCGGGGTGGTGGTGCTCGAGCTGCTGCTTGAGCTGCTTGAGCTGCTGCAGCCGGCGGCGAGAACGATAGTCGCAACCGTGGCACCTACGGCCACGATCGCCCTGGTTGCGCGCAAGGTTACCCTCCCATGCCGCCCCTTGGTCAGGGCCGGACTTGTCATCTTGGCTAGACAAGTGCATGGTGGCGAAGGACATTGAACGGAAGGTTGCCGGACGATAGATGAGAGCCGTCCGTCTCATCGCGATTTATCGGCCTATGCGTAACGCGACGTAGTGCCTACGACCCGTAGGAGCAAGCGGCAGCCGACGGCGGCAGCGCCCCCTGCCGTCGCCGTCGGCTGCCTGTCAGGCAGCGGTCCCCCGTCCGCCGCCCGTTTCCACCCATCCGGTTCCCGGGGAATAAGGACCTGTTATACCGAACGGCCAGCGCCGGCCCGCACCCCGCCCCGCGCTCGCTCGCGCTGCTCGCGGACCCGTACCCTGCGCTCTTCCTCCGTCGTGCCGCCCCACACCCCGTACATCTGGTGCGTCGCCAGCGCGAACTGCAGGCACTGACGGCGTACCCCGCACGAGCCGCAGACCGCCTTCGCCTGGGCGATATCGTCCCGGGCGCGCCCGACGGAGGATACCGGAAAGAAGAGCTCCGGATCCGCCGTTCGGCAGGCGGCTGACGTCCTCCAGTCGCGCCCCACTGAACGTTCGGCGCGCAGGCTGAGAAGTTCGGCGACAACCATGCCCAGACCCCCCGAATCTGTCGTGTCCCACTCTGACGGTAACACTGCGTGGCGCCTTGGTAACAGACCTAATCACAAGCGATCCTGCTCGCCCCTCGAGCACCACCGGTTTCGCCTGGTCAGATCCCGAACAGCGTGGCGGCGTTGTCGTGGCAGACGGCGCGGAGCCATCCGGCGCCGAGGCCGGTCTCCTCGAGCGCTTCGAGCGCGTCGGCGTAGGAGTAGGGGATGTTGGGGTAGTCGGTGCCGAGCAGGACGCGGTCGCCGAGGGCCTCAAGGCGGGGGAGCTCGGCGCGCGGGAACGGGTCGGTGGACTCGGCGAAGCCGGTGAACGCCATCGTCGTGTCGAGCATGACCCGGTCGTATCGCTCGGCTAGGCCGAGGAACTCGCTGTACTCGGGCATGCCCAGGTGGGCGACGACCAGCCGCAGCCGCGGATGCCTGGCGAGCAGCACGCCGGCCGGCCCGGGGCCGGTGTGCGCCCCGGGCACCGGGCCGGAGCCGCAGTGCGTCACGACCGGGGTGCCGGCCTCCGCCAGCAGTCCCCACACGTCGTCGAGCAGCGGATCGTTCGGGTCGAAGCCGCCGACCTGCAGATGGCACTTGAACACCACGGCGCCCTGCTCCAGGGCACGCCGCACGTCGGCGGCGGCGCCCGGTTCCGCGAAGAACGTCGCGGTGTGCAGGCAGTCCGGCGTGCGGGCCGCGAATCCGGCCGACCAGTCGTTGAGCGAGCGGGCCATCCCCGGCTTGTGCGGGTAGAGCATCGAGGTGAACGCCCGGACGCCGAACCCGCGCAGCACCTCGAGCCGGCTGTCTTCGCCGGCCCGGTAGCGGATCGGCCACGGCCGCCCGATCAGCGGCCCGGCCGCGTCGAAGTAGGCCCACACCGCGGCGAGCAGCCGCTGCGGCATGAAGTGGGTGTGCGCGTCGATCAGGTGCGGCAGGCCGGCCCGCCGCCTGAAGTCCGCCACCCGGTCCTGCTCGGCCGCTGCTGCCGCTTCGAGGAAGATCTGCGCGCACAGCGAACCCCTGCCGGCCGCCTCCTCGAGCACGGCCGGGTCGCTGGTGAACATGCACGAGACGTACTGCGTCAGCGACGTGTCGGCCTGCGGCACCGACGGCGTCCCGCTGACGACCGTCGCCTCGTAGTCCGACAGGCGCAGCACGTACTCGCCCCGGTCGGCGGTCTTCTCGCCGATCTTGGGCCCGACCTCGAGGTCCACCCCGAGCTTGGCCCGGCCGGCCCGGGCGGCGGCCGCCGGCTCGTCCTCGCCCTCGCGCAGCGTGATCGCGGGCAGTCCCCACAGGCCGCCGAGCGGGTCCCGCGGGTCGCTGGGGCGCCGGACCGCGAGGAACGTGCCGTCCGGCCCGCGGACGACGACCGCCACCGAATGCCTGGCCGGTTCCATCCATGCCATCATCGCATCTGACCACGTATCGTTCGGTACGAGGCGCTTTGCGGTCGGCAGGGGGCTCGCTGGCATGGAACGGAATCGCTACGCTGACCTGCTGCGGGTCGTGGCGATGATCGGCGTGGTCGCCGGGCACTGGGTGCTGATCTCCATCACCTACAGCGGCGGGCAGCTGTCCGGACAGGACGCGCTCGATTACATCGGCTGGGCACAGTGGGGCACCTGGGTTTTCCAGGTGATGCCGCTGTTCTTCCTCGTCGGCGGCTACGTCAACGCCCTGTCCTGGACGGCGCACCACGCGGACGGACGGACCTGGACCTGGTGGGTTCGCCACCGGGCCATGCGCCTGCTGTGGCCGACGGCCGTGTTCGTGATCGCCGCGGTCGCCGCGGTCGCGATCGCGGGCGCGGCGGGGGCGCGCCCGGCCGAGATCGCCGAGGCCGGCTGGCTCGTCGCGCTTCAGCTGTGGTTCCTGCCGGTCTACCTGCTGCTGATCGCGCTGACCCCGCTGCTGCTGGCCGCGCACCGGCGCTGGGGCCTGGCCGTTTCCGCCGTCATGGCCGCCGCGGCCGCCCTGGTGAACGCGGGGCTGGCCTGGTGGCACCTGCCGTCGCTGGCCGGGTACGTCAACTTCCTGCTCGTGTGGGGCTGCATGCATCAGTGGGGCTTCGCGTGGCAGGACGGGACGCTCACCCGTGCGCGCTGGCGCCCGTACGCGTTCGCCGCGGCCGGCGCGGCCCTGCTCGCGGCCCTGCTGGTCTGGGGGCGATTCGCGGTCAACATGATCGGTTCCGGCAATACCAACCCGCCCTCGATCGCGCTGCTCGCCTTCGCCGCCGCCCATGACGGGCTGGTGCTGGCCGCCGAGCCCGCCGCGTCCCGGCTGCTGGCACGGCCCCGCCCGTGGCGGTGGGTCACGCGCCTGAACGACACGACGATGACCGTGTACCTGTGGCATTTCGTGCCCGCGATCGTCATCGCCGTTGCGTTCTACCGGACCGGGCTGATCGCCCAGCCCGCCATCGGGACGGGCGAGTGGTGGGAGCTGCGGCCCGCGTGGTTCGCCCTGCTCATCGTCGTGCTGGTGCCCATGGTCGTCGCCGCCATGCGCGCGGAACGGCTGCTGGTCCGGCTGCCCGGCGGGCTCGGCCGGCCAGGGCCGTGGTCACCGGTGCTCCTGCTGCTCGGCATCGTCGCCTTGATGCTGGGCCTGACCCGGCTGGCCATCGACGGATTCGCGCCCGGCGGTCACCTGCCGCCGCTCGTCCTGGCGGCGTGCGCGGCGGGCCTGGCCGCGACCTTGCTCACCGGCCGCGAGCATCCGGCGGCCGCTCAGCCGCACGTGCTCGGAGTCTGAGGGACTTCGGTCTCTGGTGAGCCGGCATGGCGCCAGGGATCCTGATCTAGGCATGGAACGAAATCGCTATGCGGACCTGCTGCGGGTCGCAGCCATCGGCGCCGTGGTCTGCGGTCACTGGCTGCTGATCTCTGTGACCTACCGCAACGGGCAGCTATCGGGTTCGGACGCGCTGCACTACATCGGCTGGGGGCGCTGGGTTACCTGGCTGTTCCAGGTCATGCCGGTCTTCTTCCTCGTCGGCGGCTACGTGAACGCGCTGTCGTGGATGTCGCACCACGCCCGCGGCCAGGCCTGGACCTGGTGGGTCCGCGACCGGGCCATGCGCCTGCTGTGGCCGACGGCGGTCTACGTGGGCGTGGCGGTCCTGGCGGTCTCGGTCGCGCGGGCGGCGGGCACCAGCCCGGCCGAGACCGCCGAGGCCGGCTGGCTCGTCGCGCTTCAGCTGTGGTTCCTGCCGGTCTACCTGCTGCTGATCGCGCTGACCCCGCTGCTGCTGGCCGCGCACCGGCGCTGGGGCCTGGCGGTACCCGCCGTCATGGCGGCGGCGGCTGCCCTGGTGGACGTGGGCGTGACCGGGTGGCACCTGCACGTCATCGGGTACGTCAACTACCTGTTCGTATGGGGCTCGATGCACCAGTGGGGCTTTGCCTGGCAGGACGGCACGCTGACGCATCCCCGGTGGCGCCCCTACGCGCTCGCCGCGGGCGGGGCGGCCCTGCTGGCCGGCCTGCTGCTGTGGGGGCCGTTCGCGGTCGACATGATCGGTTCCGGCAACACGAACCCGCCGTCGATCGCGCTGCTGGCCTACGCTGCCGCTCAGGCCGGGCTGGTGCTCGCCGCCGAGCCCGCCCTGGCGCGCATCGTGGCCAGGCCGCGCCCGTGGACGTGGGTCAGGCGCCTGAACGGCACGGTGATGACCGTGTACCTCTGGCATTTCGTGCCCGCCATCGTCGTCGCCACGGCCTTTTACCCCACCGGGGTGCTCCCCCAGCCCGCCGTCGGGACCGCCGAGTGGTGGGCACTGCGGCCCGCGTGGTTCGCCCTCCTGACCGTGGTGCTCGTGCCCTTGGTCGTGGCGGTCATGCGGGCGGAGCGGCCGATGCTGCGGCTGCCCGCCGGGCTCGGGCGGCCCGGCCCGTGGTCGGCCGTGCTGCTGGTGACGGGCCTTGTCGCCGCGTCGGTCGCCCTGGCCAGGCTCGCCATCGCCGGATTCGCGCCGGATGGCCGGCTGCCAGCCATCGTGCTGGCCGCCTTCGTCCTGGGCGTCGGCGCGACCTTGCTCACCGGCCGCGAGCACGCCCCCGGGCACCCAGCCGGAAGCGCTCGGAGCCTGACGCCGGGGTAGCAAGCCCGGACCGTTCGGGATAAGAATCTCTTTCATGCTGGGCAGGACAGACGGGGATCCGCTGGCGGTCGGCACGGTGGTCGTGGCCGGCGAGGAGGTCGCCTTCGCCGACCCGTATGTCAGCGACGCCGAGCGCGCCGCGGCCGGGCGGGAGACCGTGGCCGAGCGGAGCCGGGCGCTGCTGGGCGCGAACCGGGAGCGCGCGTCCGCGCGGTACGCCGAGGGCGGGCTGGCCGACGGCGAGGAGCTGCAGCGGGTCTGGTGCCCGCGCGACCCGGCGCAGCTGCGGGAGCGTCTCGGGGCGGAGCGCTTCGCGCTGTGGGCGAGCGGCGATGTGCTGCACGTGCTCTGGCGCGGCGAAGCCGAGCGGGTGCTGCTCGGCGGCGGGGTGTCGGCGCCGATGTGGCCGGTGGACGGCGCCGCGGACCTGTGGGAGGCGTCGCTGCGCATCCGCGGGCTGGACGAGGCCGTGATCACCGTCATGGCGATCCCGCTGGGGGCGGCGGACCTGGTGTTCGGGCGGCCGGTGCGCGATCACCTGGCCTGGCACGGGCCGCGGGCGCCGCGCGACGACACGGACGGGCGGGAGCCCGTGCTCGCCGGGCAGCTCAGCGAGCACGTCCTGGCGTCCGCGGCGCTGCGCGCCCCGCGCACGGTGACCGTCTACGTCCCGCCCGCTGACCTGCTGCCCGGCGGCTCACTGCCCGGGTGCGTGCTGGCCGACGGGGAGTCGACGAGGTCCTTCGCCGGGGCCCTCGACGCGGCCATCGTGTCCGGCGCCGCGCCGCCGGTGCTGCTGGTCGGGGTGCACACCGCCGGGGATCGGGGGAACCCGGCCGACCTGCGATCGCAGGAGTACCTCCCGGGGCACAAGCCGCGGCGGTTCGCGGCGCACCTGTCGTTCGTCACCGGGGAGGTCATCCCGTGGGCGGCGTCGCGGTTTCCCGTCGCCAGTGCACCGTGGATCTCGGCCGGGTTCTCCAACGGCGCGGCCTGGGCGATCGCGGCCGCGCAGCGGCGGCCGGAGGTGTTCGGCGGGGTGGCCGCGTTCAGCGCGGGCATCGTGCCGCAGCGGGTGTCGCGGGCGTCGCGGGACGTCCGGCATTACCTCGCGGCCGGGACGCTGGAGGAGGGCTTCCGGCGATCGACGCGGGACTGGGCGCAGCGGCTGCGGCGAGCGGGCGTGCCGTGCAGCCACACCGAATGGGCGGGCGGCCACGACCCGTTCTGGTGGCGGCATTCGCTACCGGAAGCGCTCGCCTGGCTGCTGTCCTAGGCGATCCCTGACTAGGCATGTCACTCCAGGCTCTTCTGTTGCCTTTGTATGGGTTCCGCACGACATATCAGGACAAATCGAACGCCAACGTGGGCGGGGCGCATACAAAGACGACGGGAGGGGCTGATGTGACGGGAGGGAGTTAGCCCACGACGCGACCACGGGCTGGCGTCAGCCGATGGTGATCTCCGCGCGGTTCCGGTAGAACGCCACGTGCCCGGCGATCTCGGCGACCGCGTGGTAGGGCTGCTCGTACGTCCAGACGAGGTCGGTTTCGGTCTGCCCGTCCGGCGTCTGGACGCTGTAGTAGCTGGCGTCTCCCTTGTACGGGCAGTAGGTCCGCGAGTCGGTACGCCGCAGCAGGGTCTGGTCGACGTCGGCCAGAGGGATGTACTGCACCACCGGGTAGGACGCCTCGGCCAGCGACAGCGCGCTGGCTGACTCGGCGACGGTGACGCCGCCGACGCGGACTGTCACGCGGGCACCGGTCGGGCGGATGGTGATCGGGTGGGTGGCGTCCGGGATCTTGACGGCGCGGGCCACGGCGGCTCCCTTGCTCAGGCACTGGTACTGGGGTAAGCCACGCGGCGGCCGCGGACATTCCG